>JACPZB010000045.1 GCA_016195725.1 Deltaproteobacteria bacterium
GAACTATCACCAGCAAGAAATTAAATATCTTTTCGCCGATCTGGGATAAGGTCAAGAATGAAAAGTTCCTGATAATTTTCACTGCCGCCGATTCCTTCTATAGATTAAAATTAAACTCTATGGTTTTTGTGGCAAATAAATGAGCAGCCATGCATTTGTAGGTTTAACAAAATACTTTCTGTATAGATAATAGTATCTATTGGCATGGTTTAATACAATATCTATGTCATCTGATTTAGCCAGACGCTCGTCTAATACCAATTGGTTGAGCGCTTTGGGATCGCCAAGAACCAGCAAAGGTATTTCTTTCTTTTCAATCATCCTCAACAGTTCGGTCTCTGGTATATAAAGATACTTTTTGGCATTTTCTCTGTTCGGCATCAGTTTCCAGAACATTGCCTGATCAGTAGGATACTCATAACCTTTCAGCGGTCTTCTGTTGGATGCAAAGACAAATACTCCCCATGTATCTAGGACAACATCGCCTTCTTTTGTCAGTTTTTTGATTATATTTTCAGATATATCATTTACGAATCCCGGCGTTATGATTTGCTCTTTTGAATTAAACATATAAAAGATGCTTGTCTTTAATCTTTTCTGAAAATGCAGATATGAAAGACCAATTATTGCTGCAAGAAAAATAGAAACATATACTATCAATTTTTTAGGGGCAGCGGCATTAGTTATTTTTCCCACAACTGTAAGAGACAACAATACTGCAAATAATGTCAATTGATTTACATACCCAAGATAATTTGCATACATATTAGAATAAATCCAGATTATCCCGCCAAATATCATCCATATCAGCAAATAGATGTTAAACTCCATTCCCCGATTAAGACCTTCGGGGGCATGCTTATCCATTCCCTGCCGCCATTTCCTTATCAATAAAACTGTTGAAATTAAAACCAGCAACAGCAGAAAAACAGTATCAGGAACCTTTACCACATCAATCAAACCTTTAATCATCATATCATGCTTCATGTCTTTGAGGACATCCGCTGCAAAATCTGGGTTATTGCCCTTTCCAAAATAAACCTGCGCATATGCGCCGCCCCATATTGCATATGCCCGTAGCGGCTCTTTTATGAATATCCATATTGAGGGCAACAGCGGAATGATGACTCCAATACAAAATGCTGCAACTTTCTTTGCAATTTCAATTACTGCAGCGCGTTCTCTATACATTACAATAATAAGCCAGATTACAAATATAACAGGCAATATAAATATAAGCCTAATCCCCATTGCCATCCCAAGAAGCAATCCAGAAAAGAATAAAGTTGAATTCTCTGCCAATCTGCCAGAAATATACCTGCTCGTCAGGACAACAAACGAGGCGAATATAAAAAGATTAGAAAGCGGGAATGGTTTTACTGATATATTTACCTTATAAAAGGTAAGATTTGTGATAAATAAAAGATAGGTAATGACTGCCGCCCAATAATTTTTTGAGAATTTATAGACCCAACAAACAACAAGGATGCCGCTTATAAAAACAGCAAGAGCGGATAAAGACCGCGCCGCAGGGATATTGAAACCAAAAATCTTCATCCACAAACCGTAAAAATAATACAAAAGGGGCTGATTATGGGCATTGATATCAAGTATAGGAATGCGGCCATTTATAACCTCTTTGCTGACCACAAGATAGCCGCCCTCGTCGCCATCAACAAATCTATAAAACACGCCGAGGATAAGAATAGCAAAATGGCCGGCGATAAGGCCGGCCAGCAATATTTTCTGCTTTTTGTTCACAATAAAAATTTACCAAATAGTGAAAGGATATACTGGGCTTATAAAAAGTATGCGTATCACCGTTAAAAAAGATAAAACACCTGCAAAATAAACACTCCCTTTTATCAATCTGTCCTTTTTAAAACCGTAAGAGAACAGCAGAAATGGAAAGAGGCCATAAAACATCCTCAACAGGCCGTTGTAATTATCCCATTGAGACGGAACGGTAAATACCGCAAGGAGACAGTATGCCGCAATCATATAATAAAAAAGATGCCGCGCCTCCGCCAACTTCTTTATGATAATGATTGAAAGGGCAACAAAATAAGAAAAAACAAGCAATGTGCTAAACTGCCTGCCAATTTGTTTGACATCGCCAAACTCTATTGTTTTTAAATAACCAAGAATGCCGGAGAATGGAATAAGGCTTATTGCCTCTGCAGAGGTTGCCATAGGCGCATTTTCAAGTTTAGCAGTAACAAAGAGCTGCCACAGAAAGAACGGTATCAAACAACTCATCAACAGAACAATACGCTTTACTTGCCTGTTGCATTGATAGTCCCAGATAAGCAATGGCACAAAAACTACGATGGAATCTTCCCTGGTAAGAAATGAAAGGGCCATAAAAACCACGGTCAGAAGAAGATTTCTGTTTATGTAAAAGTAAATCGCAGCAATGATTAGCCCTATGCTCATTGGCGACGGCAGGTCATATTGTATTGTCATAATAGAGCTTGGAGACAGGCCGTAAAATAAACTCCACAGGGGATGTAATGAATATTGCTTTAAAATAAGTATAACAACATACATCCCTACAGCCAACGCCAGCAGGTTAACTACATATAGGGTATATGGAAGCAGGTTTTCTTTGCCAAAGGCAAGCAAACTCGCCATTAAAGGATATAGAATGCGCTGCTGACGATACGCATTTTTAAAATACCCCTTTTCTAAAAATGGATCCATGGCAACATAGTAATAAAATTGGCCGTCGTAGCCGCCTTCATCAAAGATAACCATGCCTTTTTGAAAATATTCTGGAGCAACTCCCTCTTTTTCATTTTGACTTATCCGTATCATGCTGGATAAATTATACCCATAAGGCTTTATTGAATACATGACAAGCGCATGCACTGCCAAAAGAGTGATGACAATTGGCAACAAAAAATCCCTCATAAGTTATCTTCCTTCCATCTCTGAAAAAAATCATAAAGGACATGAAATTCTTCTTTGACTGATTCAACCGGCGCGCATTTTGCGGCAATCGTTATGTCGTGGGCTTTTACCAAAATTCCAACTATATGAAATTGAGATGCATTGGAGAGGGGATGTTTGGCTTTTCAATGGTTATATTAGACTGTCTTATATCCCAAAGGAATTCATTCACCTTATGCTGAAGGCAAAGCGAGCCGCACATTGTCCTTGCATCAAATTTATCAGACGCAATCAGATTGACCACCTCCCAGTATCTCTCGCCTTTCCACAGTTCTTTGAATGAAGTGTCCGCAATGTTCCCTATGTGATATTTTTTATATTTATCATTAAACAACATGCCGCACGGCGCAACAAGGCCGGAGCCTGAAAACTGCATTATAAACGGCGGGCCATAACATCTTGAATATTTACGCTTGCCGCCGCTCAAAATCTTAGACCATTTTGCCTTAACAAGATAATTGTCTGTTGAGTAAGTTTCGGCCTGTTTCAACACATCAACCATATCATTATATTTGGAATAATCTACGCCGATGCTCCCCATCTCGTCATCGCTGCAATGTTTGATGACAAGGTAGTCAACGCCTAATTCTTTGCCCAATTTTGACAATGGGATAATCTGGTCTGCAAATGCAGGCAGCAATACCATTTGCAGGCCGATGGTAACATCCAGCTTGTTTTTCTTCTTTATCCTCACACTCTCTTTGATGGTATTTATAACCTTGTAATATGACTCTTCCTCACACACATGGATTTCTTTATATCTTTTGGCATTTGCTGCGGATATATTAAATCTCAGATAGGTAAGCGCAGGGAGTATATCCTCCAACCTTTCATCTTTGAGCAGATAGCCGTTGGTGCCGATGGCCATATCAAGGCCGTTGGCCTTGCCTCTCGATACGGCGTCATACAGATGCGGGCTGCAGGTAGATTCTCCGTCGCTTACAAAACTTATCGCCTTAACGCCAATATCAGCGGCATCATCAAGAAACCTGAATATCACGTCCTTGGTCATCCGCTTTATATCATTTGCCTGAAGCATGCCGTAACAATAGGTGCATCTGTATGTGCATGCCCTGGTTAAAGCGCAGTCAATGGTTATCGGGGCAATTCTTTCTCCCCGGAGCCAAGCGTCAACGCGGTCTTTATGCCATGCAAGTTTATGTCCGTCAAGAATGATATTTTCCATAATCAGTTGTCTTTAACCCATCCATTCAGTTCTTTTATTTTTAAGGCAGTTACTGAATCAGGTGAAATCCGTGCATTCACCTTTTTGCCGAGATATACGGAGGCCATTACAGTAAGATAGCCTCGCATTACTCCCAGAAGCGATTTCAGGGTTGTGGCCTTTGAGCCTCCGGCATTCCGTTTTTTTAAGATATACGGAACCTCGGCATACATATAGCCGTTTTTAAGGCATTTGATCAAAAGTTCGGTTTGGTAAAAAAAACCTTTGGCCTTTAAGTCAATGTTATCCAGCACGCATTTGCGATACATAACAGTCCCGTTCATGTAATTGAGCAGCATACCGAATGACAAATTGATGATTCCCTTATAGAGTTTAGAAAGCATCCTCCTCTTAAATGATCTTACATTAGCATTATATACAAACGGTATTACAACATCAACATGGCTCATAAGCGACAGATAACGCAATATTTCATAAGCGTCATTCTCCCCGTCCCCTGGGACCATGGTTACAATCTCCCCTTGCGATTTTTTTATGCCTTCCCAAAAAGACGCGCCTATGCCTTCCGGCTTATCATGGCCTATCAATCTGATAAAAGAATGTTTTTTAATAAGCCCCTCTACTGCATTTCCTGTGCCATCCGTGCTTCCGTCATTCATAACAATAATCTCGCCGGGAATTCCGACTTTGGCAAACGACTCTACTACATTCTCCACCGCCTTCACGACATTTTTTTCTTCATTCAAGGCAGGCATAACAACGGTTATTTTATAGTTATATTTCATTCCTGTTCACACCCTGAAATATCCGGCTTTTGTGTCTGTAATCCAATCTTTTACCAATTTGTCAAAATCAACTTTTTCCGTTTCATAAGGGTCGTGTATTTTCATATCTATCATTTGCATTATCTTTTTATCATCTTCATCGCAACAGTGCGACGGGCCAAGAAATTTGAAGTAATTATCCACACCGGTTGCAATAAACTTGACATTCAGGTTCTGATGCACCACATCGTTCCTTATCTGCTCCAGTGAACGAAAAGCGAGAAAATTTACAATGGAATATACTATTGGTATTAAACCGGTCATTGCCATTCCGGCTGCTACGCCAACGATCCCTTGCTCCATAATGCCGGCATTGAAAATTCTGTCAGGGAATTCCATTTTAAATTTATCAATGGCTCCAAATCCCATATCGCAAACAAGCAAGACAATTCTCTCGTCTTTCTTTGCATAGGGGATAATCTTGTTGACAATATCTTTTCTATAATTTGCTGCGTTATTCAAAACGGCGCCCCATGTTTAATTCGTCTTCTGTCGGCAAACGGAAGTGAAATTTAGGAATATTTTCCATGCACAACAAACCGTACCCTTTAACGGTGTTTGCGACTAATACCTGTGGTTTGTCAAGCGCACTGCCCTTTATCCACCCTTCCATGATAGAAACCATTTTTTCAGGATTATGTCCATTGCATGTCTTTACTTCAAACCCAAAGGCCTTCATTTTTTGTTGCAAATCAAACCTTTTTCCTTCAACGGTCAATACATCTTCCAGAAAATCCATAGCCTGCAGTCTGTTATGATCTATTATAACCGTCAAATTCGACAGTTTATACTTTGCTGCAAATTGAACCGCTTCCCACATAGACCCTTCCTGCATTTCGCCGTCTCCGACAACACAATAAACCCTGTACTTTTTACCCTGTAATTTTGCTCCGAATGCAATGCCTGCGGCGATGGGCAATCCGTGACCAAGCGCGCCGCAGCTTGCCTCTATACCATGTTCTGTGCTTCGTTCCGCACATCCTGATAAAAAACTTCCTCTATAAAAATTCTCCCAGTCTTCCCGCTTAACATACCCTCTGTCTGCAAGAATGGCATAAAATCCGTAACAGCCGTGCGCCTTAGAAAATATAAGCCTGTCCCTTTCTTCCCACTGCGGGTCGCGGGAAAGATTCATGGTTTGATAATAAAGCGCTGTTAAAATATCAACGCAGGAAAGGGACGGGGCGATATGGCCTGCCCCGTTCCTGACCGCAACCTCAACCAAATTCTTTCGTATCTGATTTGCTTTGTTTTTGAGATCGTTGCTTGATAATTTAATGATATGCTGCATTGATTTTATTCCGTTCATATTTTAACAGGATGTTGAAAAACTCACTTTTAGGTCATTGCGAACCAAAGGTGAAGCAATCTCATTCTTGCTTGTCATTGCGAGCAAAGCGAAGCAATCTTGTATTTACTGGGATTGCTTCGTCGCTCCACTCCTCGCAATGACAATGACAGGCGAGGAAGCTCGCTCCTCGCAATGACAGCAATAAGACACTTTTTTTCAACAACCTGCTAATATCCTAAATAAAATTCACATGCCCTGACGGATGTTTCACTTCCCATAGATACCTGTTAATCTCATCCATCCTGCAGTTCACCCTGCATTCCGATGTATCCATATCAGCGCCAACCCATTGCATAGATTTTTTCCTTTTTTCCCCTTCCCATATTTCCTGAAAGGTGTTTTGATAAATATTGCCATAGATAAATCTTTCATCCCCGAGATATGCGCTGCACCCCCACACATTTCCGCCTGCGTCTATATACGACCAGAACGGCAATGCCAGGCACCGCTCATAATTCCTTTTGCCGTCATCCCACTTTTTCATCGTATGCTCACGGAAAATGACCTGAAAATCTTTTGTGTTGAACTGCCGGAGGGTTTCGCCGAGACCAATATGTTCACTGTAGCGAAAATCTTTATATGCCGTTGTATGGCTGAAGGAGTGCTGGGAGTAGGGCTTTACAACAAGATAGCTCACCCCAAGATTCTTCGCAGTCTCCGCCAAAAGCGCAGCCTCGTGCCAGTTCTCAGGCAGTAAAATCATCTGCATACCTATGGCGCACTCCAGATTATTTTCTTTTTTAAATTTTACCGCCTCTCCGATATTTTTTATGACCCGGTCGAAATCATCGGCGCCGGTTCTGTGTATCTTTGCGTAAGTCTCCCGCGTTGCGCCGTTGATGCTGACTTTTATCCATGTAATGGCATGAAGGGTCTGCCGCATGAGCTTCGGGACAAACACCACCCCGTTGGTCGTAAACGCCACATCAATACCCGCATTTTTCGTATGGAGGACAATCTCTCCAATATCCTTGTGCAGCAGCGGCTCGCCTTCTCCGGCATACATAACGCTTTTTACTCCAAGCCGCGCCATTTCCGAGAGCCTTTGCTTCAATACCTTCGTGTCAAGAAACCGATGCTGATATTCCATGTAATCAAGGGCGCAGTAAGTGCAGCGGTGATTGCATGTTCCGGATGTCGCTATCTCGGTGTAGATTGGATAGACCAATTTCCCTGCAATCCAGTCATTGACCCTCGGAATATGATATATCAATTTATGGCTGTCTATTCTGTATTTGTCCATGTTCTACCCGCCTCATACAATTTCTAAATCCTAATGTCTAATTTTCTAATAAAATGTCCAATCATTAGAAATTAGGATTTAGAAATTAGAAATTTTTTTTAGAAATTCCTAATATCTAATTTCTAATGAAATTCCAAAATCCAACATTGAAGTTTTATTTATCATTAGAAATTAGGATTTAGAAATTCATTATTTATGTTTTTTGGCGCGATTTATTAACGATTGAAGAAAATATCAGATTTAATTCATTTGCTTCTCGCCAAAGAATTATAGCTGCATCTTTGAGTTCAGGCACAGCTACAGAAATCATCCTTAACCAATGTTTGGATTCCTTAGATTCTTTTTTGCAAATACCTAATTTATGCTCAAAATCTTTTTTAGATTCGGCGCAATCCGCTTCGCAATAATTTGCGCCAACACTTGTGCCAGCTTTAACCAATTGACTTATTAAAGGAATAGTTATGGGGTTTTTGGGCATCTTTTTTGTAAATTCAATAATATTTTCACCAAATCTTGCTGTTCTATCTTCTAAATCATATTTTGTTTTTTTGATATTTGACATTTCATTAGGAATTAGGGTTTAGAAATTAGAAATTTATCCCTGCCTACTGTTTTTTTCCTGTTCTTGCCTTATATTTTTCCCCCATATATTCATAGACATTCACCCGCGCATTCCACTGGTCAGCCACATATATCCTGTCCTCACTGTCTATGGCAATGCCGGCCGGAAGTATCTGTCCTCCCCTTCCTTCGCCGAATGCGCCGAATGCCAGGAGTATCTGCCCCTCCTGGTCAAATATCTGGACATTATTAAAGGCTGAATCAACCACATAGATATGTCCTTCACTGTCTATGGCAATACCCTTTGGTCTGGCAAACATGCCGGGGCCATCGCCCAGCCTGCCCCATGCCCTTAAAAACTTCCCGTCCGGGTCAAAGACCTGAACCCTTCCGTTCATAGTATCCACTATATAGAGGTTTCCTTTTTTGTCTAATGCTATGAAAGAGGGAAAGTTGAACTCCCCTTCCTCCCTTCCCCTCTTGCCTATGGTAAAGAGAGGTTTCAGGGTATCTATATCAAAGGCTGTTACCTCATGTTTATGTGTATCCACTACATAGAGCCTTTTCCTCTCATCGTCTACTGCAAGACCTGTCGGCTGTTTAAAAACCACTCCCCCACGGCCAAGGGCTGAAATAAACTGTAAGTCCATGCCAAAGATATAGACCGCATCACCGCTGCTGTCAGCCACATATATTCTCCCTTTATTGTCAGTGGTAATGCCTATGGGCTTGGCAAACGGACTTCTGCCGCCTGCCTCCAGAGTGATTGGATTGCCGGCCTTGGGGTCAAATATCTGCACCAGCCCTGAACCTGTATCGCTGACATATATCCTGTCTGCCTTGTCTGTATGAAGGCCGTTTGGTTTAACAAAAACACCTAAAGATTCTTCTCCAAGAATAATCTCTGACACAAGGGAAGTGCTGAAAAACTGCTTGGGCCCGCTGAAGCTTCTGTCAAACCGTATCCTGGGAACATCCGGCGGGAGCGGCCATATAATCTCCGGAAGTTTTTTGGCCGCGCAGCCAAAAAGGATAATCGCAATTATGGGGATTGAAAAAAACCTTAAGGTCTTATGTATTTTCATTAGTTATTACCTCTCTTGTATTATAATGTTCTAAATACAATTCCTAAATCCTAATGTCTAATTTCTAATGAAACATTAGGAGTCAATTCCTAAGCTCTAATATCTAATTTCTAATAAAATTCCAAAATCTAACTTTGAAGTTTTATTTGTCATTAGAAATTAGGGTTTAGAAATTTATTATTCATGTTTTTTATTTTTTCGACATTTGACATTTTATTAGGAATTAGGATTTAGAAATTAGAAATTTATTGATTGTATAATATTCACCACGACTCCCGATATCCCGATTCATGTTTAGGAATCATATGACATCTGCGGCAGTTTGCCTCGGGCCAAAAACCAAATGCCACCTTTCCATGGCAGCGGCCGCACCACTTTCCCTGAAATATCTCATCCATGGTAATCTTGTTTGCCCCTGCCTCAGGTATAAATATATTCGGATGGCAGTTTTTGCAGCTAAGCCAGTATGTATGGATGGAGTGGGGGAATATGACATTAGCCATAAGCGGCACCTTTGCCTCAATAAAAATATTCAACTGAAGCGGTTCTGCGTCCTCCTCCTCTTCGTCAAGATATCCTTTCGGGGCTATCAAGCCGTCTATGACAGCAGTTGTCCAGTTGACATTGTTGAAAGCGTCTTTGGGCAGATATTTCAGCGCCATAGGCCCCTTAACATTGGACCTTACTTTGCCGGTCTTGGCTATAATTGTATAGTATTTTTCGAATTTTTCACCCAGCTTCATCTTGCTCTCAGCGGCCTTAAGGGCGCGGTCGGCAGAAAGAGATTTGTCTTCCGTAAGGGGTTCCATGATGACGCAGCCGTAGAGAATGCCGTTATTCATAAGAATTATTCCAATAATGAGTTTACAATAAACATTCACAACTTTGTCTGCCCCCGATAGATTCAACCGGGAACGCCCACTAACATACTGCATGAAATATTTGTAAAATACTATAGAACACCTCATGTTGTCAAGGGTGTTATGTGCTGTTGACTATTTCATATAACTTTGTTATCATCCTGCGCAGTTTTTAGTGAAATGCCAAAGGGTTTTCTTTTTATAAAGGGGGTTTTTATGCAAAACAGGTTCGCATTTGTTTTGTTATTTTTTCTTATTGTCGCGCCTTTTATAACCGGTATGGGGGCAATGCCGCAAAAGCCGCCGGCTGAAGAAACAGCGCCTGCAAAGACTGAAGAAACAGGCCCTGCCGTTGGCATGACAAACCTTATACAGCCGCATGAGTACGGCAGCATAACCCTGAAAAGATATACAGGCGAAGGCCAGGTTATACGGTCAGTGGTATTCCCCCACTGGTGGCACAGAACCCAGTTTGTCTGCAAGGTGTGTCATTCTGACCTCGGTTTTGAAATGAAGGCCGGCGCAGGCGACATCAAGATGGCGGATATATTCGCAGGAAAATGGTGCGGCGCATGCCACAACGGAACCATTGCGTTTGCGGCTACAACCTGCGATAGGTGTCATTCAAAAGATATAGAGGTGAAGGAAAACAGGAGCTTCTCCGAAACAACCAAAGAATACCCTGCTGACAGCTACGGAAATAAAATAAACTGGGCCGCAGCCCTTGAGCAGGGCAAGATTAAACCAAAGGCCTCTCTTGACGGAAAGGAGGATATACTCGCGCTGGATATAAACGTGGAAAGACCGGTCAAGGGCGGGGTAATGCCGGGTGTAATTTATCCTCACAAGCCCCACACCCAGCTATTGGCATGCGGCAACTGCCACACAAATATATTTGAGATGAAGGCCGGCTCAACGCCGATAACGATGAATAAGATAAATCAGGGGAAGTACTGCGGGGTATGCCACGGGAAGGTTGCATTCCCGCTTGAGGATTGCTTTCGGTGCCATTCTAAAAAGTAGGTATTTTATAGCGCATCCTCCAGAGCCGACTTGGCTTTCAAGAGGGAATCTTTTGCATCTTCGCTGTTTACCATCTTTGGAATTAGTAAAACCTGGCCAGGGTATAACAAATTTGGATTTTGCAATTTGTCGCGGTTGTATTTATAGATAACTACCCACAGCTTGGGGGCATTATAGATAAACTCCCTGCCGGCTATCTTCCAGAGGCTGTCCCCTTTCTCTACCGTATATTTAATTACCACGTCCTCCTGCCAATTTTCACCGGCTTTCAATTCAACTGCCATTGCACCTTGTTTCGATTTTGGCAAGTCTTGCCATGTCTCTGCTGTTTTATCTGCGATTGATTCTTCGGCCTTTGCCGCCGCAGATTCTGATCCCTTTGCTGCAATTTTTTTGGCTGCCTCAGCCTCTTTTTCCAATCTCTCTATCTCATCTATCTTTGTTTTCAGGTCTGCCTCTGCCTTCTGCCGCAACTCTTCTCCTCTCTTCAACAGAGACTCAAGCTCTGTCTTGTTTGCAAGAGCCTCTTCAGCACTCCTTCCTGCCTCTATCTCAATTTTCTTGTTCGCAGATTCAATTTCAAGTACGCGGACCTTTAACTTATCAATTTCAGCCCCTTCTTTTGCCGCAGACTTTAAAACTTCTCGCTCTGATTCCAATCTCTTTTCCGCAGTCCTTCTTGCCTCCTCAGCCATAGCCAAAAGCTCTGCGGTCTTTTTCCTCTCATCAACCTCAGCCCTGTACCTGGCCTCTAACTCTTCAAATTGTTTGGTCTTTTGATTAATATCGCCTTTTAGGTCTATTATTCCCTTCTCCAGCATGGCAATTTCAGTTGTCCTTATTTTCAGGTCAGTCTCTAACTGCGTCCGCAGATATTCTCTCTTTAACAGGGACTCAACCTCTGTCTTGTTTGCAAGCGCCTCTTCAGCCCTCTTTCTTGCCTCTACCGCTGTCTTTGTCTCTGCCTCAAATTTTTCCTTTGCCTCCTGCAAAGCAACGAGCTGCCCCTTAAGCTCTGTAATCTCACCGCGGTAATCTTCCTCTATCCCTTGTTCCTGCCCCGAACCTTTCTGCGCAACTGCTGTCTCTGTAGTCCCTGTTGCTGCCGCACCCCCTGCCTCCAGTCCGGCAATGACGTCCGTCTTTTCCTTAAGCTCATTTTCCACCTTCTTGCGCAATTCCTCTTCCCTTTGTAGCTTGAGCTCCATATCTTCTTTTACTGCTATGGCCTCTTTCTCTACATTTGCCTTTGCCTCTTTTGTTGTCGCAATCTCATTTTCCAGTCTTGTAATTTCAGCTATCTTGGCTTTGAGGTCAGCCTCTAAACGTCTCCTCATTTCTTCTTCTGTCTTTAGTTTTGACTCTGCTTCTTCCTTTTTTGCAAGAGTTTCTTCAGCCTTTGCGCGGGCTGCCTCTGCCTGCAGCCAACCCTCTTCTGCCCTTTTCCTTGCCTCTTTCTCTGCATTTGCCTTTGCCTCTGCCTCGAATTTTCCCCTTGCCTCCTCCATTGCGAGTAAGCGGGCTTCTAATTCTGAGCTTTTATCCTGCACCCCTTCTTTTTCGCTCTCCTGCTGTTTTAAGGCGGCTATGTCTGATTCCGCTTTTTTTTCCGCAATGAGCCTTGCCTCCTCAGCCTTCAATAATGATTCTTCAAGCCTTTTCTTTTCCTCAACCGCAGCCTTGTATTTGGCCTCTAGTTCTTCTAGTTCTTTGGTTTTCTGACCAAGCCGGCCTTTTGCGTCTAATATTCCCCTCTCCATATCTTTTTTGACAACTTGAGTCTGCACCAACTCTTTCTTTATATCAGACTTTTCCTTGTCAGATACCATCCAGTTAACGCCAACTGCAAAACTTAGGAATAATGCCGCTATTATGATGATATTCATTGCAACAATCCCGCCTTACTTAAAAAATTAAAATCTGTTGTTTCAAATGCTATCTTATTCTTCTCATATTTGTCAAGATATCCGTAAAATAGTGTGTAAAATAACGAGGTTTTTAATCGCTATTTTACTGGTAAAGTTTTATATTGTTAGGCAAGCTGTATCTATGTTATAAAAATTTCTAATTTCTAACCCCCGATAGATTCAATCGGGGGCTAGTTTCTAATGACAAATAAAAAACTTCAAAACTGGATTTCGGAATTTCATTAGAAACATATCCCCGAAGGCCTTGATCGGGGATTAGACATTAGGATTTAGGAAGCGCAAGAAAATGCTAGTGCATTTTCTGAGTAAATAATGAATACTACACGTATGATAAGATACATAATACTTATATGTTTTTTTGCAACAGGGGTAACAGGGCTTGTCTATGAATTGGTCTGGACAAGGATGCTTATCCTTGCATTTGGCTCAACCCAGTTTGCAGTTACAACGGTTTTGACCTCGTTCATGGCAGGTCTTGCCATGGGAAGCCTTATACTCGGAAGGCTTATAGACCGTTACAAAAAACCTATTGCAGCATACGGCATAGTTGAAATAATTATAGGTGCCTACTGCCTCCTGACGCCGTATATATTTTCAGTTATGAGGGGCTTTTACCTGACAAACCTGTCAGCAAGCGATATTCACTACGCCTCTTTTAACCTTACACAATTTCTCCTTGCATTTGCAGGCATCATAATTCCCACAACCCTCATGGGCGGAACGTTTCCGATACTTACCAGATATTTTACTGCAGCACAGGAAGATAAAGGCATCGGTTTTAATGTCGGTATGCTCTATGCTGTGAACACATTGGGCGCTGTTATTGGATGCGCCATGACTGGCTTTTTCGCTTTATATATCATCGGTGTAAACGAGACGGTCTCTATCGCAGGCGCTGCGGATATTGCTATCGGCATTCTGATTATAACCTTTTTTTCTAAAGAAACAGCAGGCGGTACACAAGAGGCAAGAGGCGAGATGCAAGATGCAAGAGACAAAAAGTTAGAGGCAAGAGGCGAGATGCAAGATGCAAGAGACAAAAAGCAGGGCAACATGATAATCCTATGCGCTTTTGCCATTTCAGGTTTTGCAGCCCTTGCTTACGAGGTGCTGTGGTTTAAAATATTTTCACTCGTCATCGGTTCATCCATCTATGCCTTTACTATTATGCTTGCCGCCTTTCTTTCAGGCATAGGTATCGGCAGCATATCCTTTGCGCCGTTTATTGACAAGAGGAAAAACCCTATTCTCTGGTTTGCCATGCTTGAATTTATCATAGGGCTTTCTGTGCTGATAACTGTGCCGCTGTATAAGGATTTGCCATTTATCTTTCTCAAGATGTTTAAAACCTTTTCAAGCCAATTCTGGGTATTTCTTTTTATGCAATCTCTGCTCTGCTCGGCAATAATGATTATACCAACCCTTTGCATGGGCGCGCTGTTTCCTACGGTAAGCAGGATATATGCAAGACCGGCATCCGTCGGGAAGGGTGTCGGCAACATATACTTTTTAAACACATCAGGGGCTATAGCGGGCTCATTTATCGGCGGATTTGTGTTTGTCCCGTTTGTAGGCATCCAAAAATCCATTGTTCTTCTCACCGGCATAAATATCCTTCTGGGATTGGCACTGCTCGCTATTGCACCTTTTGGGGGAGTGAGGATGAAAACCTTGCTGGCAGCAGTTATTATCACACCTTTTTTAATCCTTGTCCCTAACATTCCGCAATGGGATAGAATGATTATGACCATAGGCCCGTATGCAAACCCCATTGACAACCAAACCGCAGAAGCCCTTAAACAGGGGAACAAGGCCGGGGAACTTCTCTTTTACAAGGAGGGAATCAATGCCGTTATCACGGTCAGGAAAGAGGCGGATGGGAGAACCATATCCTATCAATCCAACGGCAAATACGAAACCAAATCTGTTGATTTTAAACCCGGCAAGGCATGGTCTCTTCTGGGGCATATACCTATACTGCTTAGCAAAAAAAACGACAGCGCCCTTGTCATAGGGCTTGGTTCAGGCATCACGCTCGGGGCAATGGAGCAGTACCCGCTGGCAAATATTGATGTTGTAGAGTTTGAACCGGCGGTTGTTGAGGCTGCCGGATACTTTTCTGCAGCCAACAACAATGCCCTCTCTGATTCAAGGATAAGGCTGCACATCACGGACGGCCGAAATTTCCTCTTCACCGCCAAAAAAAGATATGATGTTATCGTATCCGCTGTGTCGGACCCCTGGATTACCGGGGTATCCAATCTGTTTACAAAAGAATATTTTGACGAAATGAGCAATAAACTGACAGATGACGGAATAGCGGCGCTCTGGTTTCAAAACTACAGGATATCTACAGATGGCCTTAAGACCGGCCTTAATACCTTTGCCTCCGTATTCCCGCATGTGAGCCTGTGGTTCCACTACACAGGCACATCGGATTTAATTGTCATTGGCTCCAAGCATCCACACGGCTTTGAACTGGAATCTCTGTCCGGAAGGATGCTGGCAGAAAAGGCGCAAAAGGATCTTGCCCGGCTTGACATCCTTAATCCGTTTGATATCTTGAGCCTGTTTCTGATGGGTAATAATGACATGAGAAATTATGTTGGAGGGGCTTCCATGAATACAGATAATCACCCGGTTCTGGAGTTTACCCTGCCGCGGCATCTGTATTCTGACCCAGGGAGCGGCCCCAATGAAAGGGTTCTGGAGATGCTGTCCGGCGAGCAGGATTTTATCCCGCCGGTTATTATACCGAAAGGAACGGAAGAAGATTTTTATTACAGGCTTGGTGTTACCTATGCCTCTTATGTTTTCAGGACGGACCAGGCAATACGGCTTTTTGAAAAGGTGCTGGCAATAAACCCAGGCCACAAACAGGCAAAAGAGTATCTGGATGCGTTGCGAAATGAGCAAAAAAAGGCCGCCACGCAAAAAGGTGTTTTTTGATGTCAGCAAGATATCCGGCATATATCGCTTTTCTCTTTCTCCTTATCGTTTATTCAGCAGAGACAATTGCCAGAAATATGGCATGGAAGGACGAAACGGTGCTCTGGCAGGATGTAGCAGTAAAATCGCCAAACAGCCCGAGAGGGCATTATAATTTGGGTACGATTTATAGGGAAACAGGAAAGATGGAAAAGGCAATAAGAGAATGGGAAAAGACTGTGGAGCTTTCCCCTTTTTACTCGGAAGCCAATAATGCGCTGGGTAATGTAGCCCTATTACGGGGGGATTACCCTGAGGCAATTCACCGATATGGTATTGCCATAAAAGGAAATCCAAAAAATGCCGAAGCCCATTACAATATTGCTATTACATTGGAAAAAATGGGGAAGACAGATGAGGCTGTTTTCCATTATAGAGAGTTCATCGTAAATGCCGAGGCCGGTTACCAGAAAGTTGTTGAAAAGGTTAAAACACACCTCATGTCTTTGAGGGTTGAAAAAGAGAGATAGGGGGTTCCTTACATGCTAAAGATATTTGAACAAAAGATAAAATACAACACCTTTGCACAAAAAGGTGTTTTTTTGATGTCAGCAAGATATCCGGCATATATCACTTTTATCTTCATCCTTATGGTTTATTATGCGGCAACCATTAACAGAAATACGGCATGGAAGGACGATATTGCGCTCTGGCAGGATGTGGCGGTAAAATCGCCGGGCAATCCAAGGGGGCACAATAATCTTGGGAATGCCTATAAAGGAGATGGCCGGATAGAAGATGCCTTGCGTGAATACAAAACCGCATTGAAACTAAATCCATATCTTGCAGATGCGCGCAATAATCTTGGGGTGATATACAAGGAAAAAAGCCTGTTGGACGAAGCAATCGCTGAATATAGGGAGGCATTAAGGCATACCCATTTCCCAGACCATCTTAAGGCCATCCATAGGAATCTTGGAGGGGCATTAGGCAGAAAGGGATTTTTGGATGAGGCTGCAAGAGAATATGAGGAGGCAGTGAGATTGGACCCTCATGACGGCGATAGTTATTATAACCTTGGAGTTCTCTACAGCCAGAAAGGCTTATGGGATAAGGCAGCAAATGCGTTCTCGGAGGCATTAAAGATTAAACCGGATGATACTGAGGCTCAGGAAGGTTTGCAAAAGGCGCTGCTACTCAGGCAGTTCCGGAGAGGAACCCATTCAGGACTCTCCCGCTGACTCGTAAGGAATGGCAATGAATCTATCCTCTCTCCTTTCCAAAGACCATATCCTCATAGACTTCAGGGCAAAAGACCATACTGAGGCGTTAAGGAGTATGGCCTGCCTTCTCGGCAAGGCGTGTGAAGATGAAGAATCCATCAAGACGTTAAAAGACCACGAGAGCATAGACGGCGTTCTATCAGGCACCGGCTCTGCCATATTTCACACCTTTTCAGATACGGCAGAGGATATAAAGATTGTCCTCTCTCTTTCCCAGAGCGGCATACCTCATCCGACAAAAAGAAGAGAAAAAATACACATACTGGTTCTTCTTGTTTCTCCCATCATGGAGAGCGGGACACACTTCCAACTTCTTTCCCGTCTGGAAGGTTTTCTTTTAAATAAAGCCTTCCGCAATGCAATCCTTTCAGCAAAGACAAAAGAGGCTGTTATAGCTGTAATGAAAAGAGAAGAAGGCATGGGCAGAGATGCATATATCCCTTTGGCAAAAGAAGATATATTTGCAGAGCTTAATACCGGAGAAACTGGGCTTACAGAAGAAGAGGCTGCTCATAGATTTAAAACCGTGGGCCCAAATATCCTTCAAAGGGTTAAAAAGAAATATCTCCTCTATGATTTTCTGCAAAATTTAACAAATCTTTTTGCAATACTCCTCTGGCTGGGCGGCATATTGGCATTTGTTGCAGACATGCCTGAGCTTGGCTGGGCAATATTCCTCGTTATCATTATCAATGCGTTTTTTAGCTTCTGGCAGGAGTATAAGGCAGAGCGGGCTGTGGAGGCGCTCCAGAAGCTCCTTCCGCAAAAGGTAAAGGTTATAAGAGGAGGCACTGAAAAAGATATACCAGGCAGCGAGCTTGTGCCTGGAGATATTATACTTTTGAGCGGAGGCGATAATATTCCTGCTGACGGGAGGCTTATACAGGCTGATGATATGCGTGTTGACAACAGCCCCCTAACAGGCGAGTCAAGGCCTGTTTATAAGATGGCAGAGTCTTTGGAAAATGGAAAGAACTTCATCTGGACAGAGATGCCGAATCTTATATTCGCAGGCACAGCCGTGCTTTCGGGCATTGGCAAGGCGGTTGTTACAGCAACCGGCATGGATACTGAGATAGGCAAGGTTGCATATCTTACGCAGGCCATAAAGCCTGAGATGAGCCCGCTTCAAAAGGAGATGGCAAGGGTAACGAAGGTGGTTACATGGATTGCAGTAACTCTGGGGCTTCTATTCTTTTTGCTCGGCTATAAGATAGCCGGGCTTACATATCTGGAGAGCTTCATATTTGCCATAGGCATCATTGTTGCGAATGTGCCTGAGGGCCTGCTTCCGACCGTAAGCCTTTCCCTTGCAATGGGCGTTCAGAGGATGGCGGGAAAAAATGCCATTGTAAAAAAACTTTCGGCTGTCGAAACCCTCGGCTCTGTCAATGTTATATGCACGGACAAAACAGGAACGCTTACCACAAACCAGATGTGTGTAACCCAGCTATGGGTTAATGGAAAGATAATAGGGATTACAGGAGAAGGGTATGAGCCAAAAGGGGATTTTATATGGAATAACAAAATA
>JACPZB010000030.1 GCA_016195725.1 Deltaproteobacteria bacterium
AGTCCCATAGAGGCGGTAAGAGTCAATACTGTTGAAGATTCCATTTCATAATTCAAAACATGGAGCATTTTCCATTCCAGCGTTGCTCCCCTAAACCTTCGCAGGATATATTTTCTAAAAGCATCTTCCCTTTCCTCGCCAGGGTAAAAGGTATCTGAAGATGCAGTAATGCCTACATGATAGTGCACCATGGTCTTTTTTGCGCCTTCAATAAGTGCATTCACCACCTCATGGTGTGCAACGGCAGGGTATTCAAGAGGCGCATAGTGGGTTGATGCGCCGTCCAGTCTGACAGAGCCGGTTGTGATGATGCAATCACCGATATTTATGGAGTCCTGAATAGCGCCTGTTGTTCTCACTCTGATAAAGGTAGTTACACCAATCTGTGCGAGCTCATCTACTGCAATAGATATAGAAGGACCGCCTATCCCTGTTGATGTTACGAGAATCTTTGCTTTACCTGTATCTGCGAGAAAAGCATAAAACTCTCTTTTTGATGCAAGTTTTTTAAAACCCCTTTTGAAATGTATTCGGCAATTATTTGGTGACCTGGCAGGGTCGCCGGGGAGGAGTGCCATTTTTACACCCTGCGACATCTTCCGATTCAGATCCAAGCGGTAAACATTGACCATCAAGCCACCAATTCAAAAGCCAAAATGCAACCCCGTATTAAATACAGGGGAAATCCAATCTCTTGTCACGGGATTACCGCCCCCTGCTTAATGATTACAGGGACAGGTTTTGCAGGAATGACAACATACGACTGAAAAAGTGTTTTTATTCAGGATACCCGCAACTTGCTGCGGGGAGGTTCATTCTTGCATTTTCTTTCTCACGCCTTTCTCAGGTATATCTTTATGACCTTTTCTTCTTCTTTCATTCCTAAAAGCTCATTGCCAGTGCTTTGCGCCCATACAGGCAGATCCCTCTTCGACACAGGGTCGTCTGTCAAGACCTCAATTACCTGGCCGATCTCCATGTGCTCAAGGGCAAGGGCTGCCTTTACCGAAGGCATGGGGCAGGTTAAGCCCCGTGCATCAAGTGTTTTGTCAATCGTATATGGTGCCATTGTCATAACCTCAAATAAATAGATTCACATTAGACTCCTTTGCTATAGAAAGATACGATACAGCTCCAATTACCTCCTGGCATTCATCAACAAAGTCTTCTTTTTGAAGCCCCATAACCGTCATACTCATTTCACAGGGGTAAAATTTCACGCCCATTTGATGGGCTGTCTGGATAAACTCATGCAATGAAGGCACCTTTTTTTGGGACATCATTGTCTTAAGCATGGCAGGCCCCATGCCGAGCATATTCATCTTGGAGATGGCCAGCTTCTTTGCATGACCATAGTTCATGATGTTGAGCATCTTCTGCATCCAGTTCTGTCCTTTTATAAGCCCGCCTTTTTTCTTAATCACATTAAGTCCCCAGAAGGTAAAAAATATATTTACCGACATGCCCATGGATGCCGCTGCTGTAGAGATGACAAAGGCTGCTATTGCCTTGTCCAAATCTCCGCTGAAAAGCACAATTGTTACAGAACCTTTATTTTTTACTTGATCAACCATAACTATAACCATCCTTTCTGTTTTTAAAATATATAGCTATACATAATAATATGTTAACAGGCTGCAGATATTCAAGTCTATTTATGCGAAATGCTTCCTTACTCTCTCCAAAATCTCCTTCTTGCCCAAAAGCACAAATATCTTCTCTAACTCAAGGCCTTGCACTTTGCCTGTTAGGACGGCCCTTATCGGCATAAAAAGCCGTTTGCCGCTTTCTCCTGTTCTTTTTTTAATCCCTGCCATAATCTCCTTGTAGACATCGCTATTTAAAGTCTCTTGTTTTTCAACCGCATCTGCCAAAACCTTCAATACTTCCTTGGCAGAAGGTTCTTCTAAAACTTTTTCTGCCTCTTTTTCAACAATAGGTTGTTTTAAAAAAGACAAAAGAATTTTAGGAATATCCTTCACAGCAACTACCTCGCCTTTTATTGCCTCTACTGCATGTTTGAGCCATTCTTCAGAAACTTGTTCTTTAAAATACGGCTCTACGAGATTTACCAGTCTGTTTGTCTCTGCCTTTTCTATATATGCCCTGTTAAATATCTTAAGCCTTTCCATATCAAATATGGCTGGAGACCGGGACAGCCTTTGCAGTGAAAATAGTTTAACGGCTTCATCCATTGACAGAAACTCTTTGCCCGGCGAAAAGCCCAGGTGACAAAGATGATTCAAAATAGCCTCTGGAAGAAATCCAGATTCTTTTAAATCCTTGATAGACGCGGCACCGTGGCGTTTACTTAAAGGCGTCCTGTCAGGGCCAAAGATTAACGGTGTATGTGCATATTCGGGCACAGGGAAACATAGGGCATCAAAGATTAGAATCTGCCTTGGCGTATTTGAGAGATGATCTTCCCCGCGAATAACATGGGTTATGCCCATCAAGGCATCGTCTATGACAACTGCAAAATTGTAAGTGGCAATACCATCCGAGCCAACGATGATAAAATCGCCAAATACCGCGGCGTCAAAGGAAAGTTTTTTGTGAATCTTGTCTTCAAAAACAACAATCCTTTCAGGGACGAGGAATCTTAAAACCGGCTTTATATCCTTGGGCCTTTCGCTCTTAGAAAGGGTTCTGCATCTTCCGTCATACCTGGGCGGCCAACCCGCCTTTATCTGTTTTTGTCTTAATTCCTCTAATCGCTCATGGGTGCAGTAGCAGGGATATGCCTTGCCTTGATTAGTGAGTTTGTCAACATACTTTTTATAAATGCCAAATCTTTCTGACTGTTGGTATGGGCCAAAAGGCCCTTTCTTATCAGGACCTTCATCCCAATCCAAATCCAGCCATTCAAGGTCTTCTAATATGGATTGTTCAAATGCCTTTGTAGAGCGCTCTGTGTCCGTATCTTCTATCCTTAAAACAAATTGCCCATCTTGTTGTCTTGCAAAGAGCCAATTAAAAAGGGCTGTCCGCGCATTTCCTATGTGAAGATGCCCTGTTGGACTGGGGGCAAATCTTACTCGTATTTTATTACTCATTTGTTTTCTTCAACAATGCCACTGCATAAGCAGCCATGCCTTTGCCTGTACCTGCAAAACCGAGCCCCTCAGAGGTCGTGGCCTTTATATTTATCTGCGATGTGCTGCAACCAAGGATTTTAGCGACATTTTCTATCATAGAGGGGATGTGCTCGGCAAGACGGGGTTTTTGTGCAATGATGGTTGAATCAATATTGCAGACAGCATAACCGCTTTGTTTCAGCAGGATAGAAACCTTTGCAAGGAGTTTAAGGCTGGATATGTCTTTATATTCAACTGCCTTATTAGGGAAGTGGTTACCTATATCTCCTTCTGCCAATGCGCCCAGGATGGCATCGCACACTGCGTGCAGAAGCACATCGGCATCAGAATGGCCGAACAGCCCTTTTGAAAAAGGTATCTCCGCACCTCCAAGCACAAGCCTTCTGCCTTTTACAAGTTTATGGACATCGTAACCAAAACCAATTCGCATAATTAGAGACAGGTAAAGGTAAAGATTTTTCTATTACCTCTGCCTGTTTTTCAGTATCGCCTCTCCCAATATCAAATCCTCAGGCGTTGTTATCTTTATATTATCGTATGAGCCTTTTACTATCGCCACTTTCTGCCCCACTCTTTCAACAAGGATGCAGTCATCTGTTCCTATAAAGCCTTGTTTCTTAGCCAGACGATGCGCTCTTTTAAGGATGTCAAATCTGAATGTCTGAGGTGTTTGTATAGCCCACAACTGTTCTCTTTGCAAGGTCTTTTTTACAAAACCAGAAGATACCTGTTTTATAGTGTCCTTAACAGGAATTGCTAAAGTCGCAGCACCGGTTCTCCTTGCCGTCAGCACAGTTTCTTCTATCATCGCGGTTGTAACAAGCGGCCGAACGCCATCATGTACCACAACCACATCCCAACCGGTGCCTGCTGCCAAGATGCCAGCCATTACAGAGTCTTGCCTTTCTCTGCCGCCGCATACTATCGTATCAACCTTTTTAAATCTAAACTTCTCCACGATATTTCTCAAACAAAAATCTTCAAGACCTTCTGCTGCGACTATTATGACAGAGGTTATAACCTTACTCTGTTCAAAGGGTAAAATAGTATGGGCAAGGATAGGTTTGCCTGCAAAGGTTATATAGGGCTTATTTATCTTTGCGCCCATCCTTTTGCCTTTACCGGCTGCTGTGATTATAGCAATTGTCTTCATTACTATAAGGAAACGGGAGGCAGGATGTCAGTTAGTGGCTTGATAAGGATAATTCTGTCCGGAGTTCTTCTTTGAGTTTGGAAAATATCATCCTTCCGTTACTTGTCTGCAAAACGCTGGTTACTGCCACATCTACATTTTTTCCCATATGGCGTCGTGCATTATCTATAACCACCATAGTGCCGTCATCCAGATAGCCAATGCCCTGCCCTTGTTCTTTGCCTTCCCTGAACACAAGGATATTCATAACTTCACCAGGGAGTATGGCCGGCCTCATGGCAGCTGCCAATTGATTGATATTCAAAACCGAGACGCCCTGAAGCCCCGCTATCTTGTTGAGATTGGAGTCATTTGTCACAACCTTGGCATTTAAGGCCCTGGCAAGGGCAATAAGTTTTGCATCTACTTCTTTTAGATTCTGGAAATCCTGGTCCGTAATTGAAACATTACAATTAACCTCCTTCTGCATACGCTGCAGGATATCTAAGCCGCGCTTGCCTCTTGTCCTTTTTACAGGGTCAGATGAGTCAGCAATGTGCTGGAGTTCTCCCAGTACAAACTGAGGGATGATTATGTTGCCTTCCAAAAAACCGCTCTCACAGATATCCGCAATCCTTCCGTCTATAATGACGCTGGTATCCAGAATTTTTGCCCCGCTATCTCTGTTCTTCGCTCCGTCAAACAAAACCGACAGATGCCGGCTCTTAAATTCATCGCCCTTCTTCATTCCAATATTAAGTCCCATATAACCAAACACGCTATTAATCAACAGATATGCCACCAACTCAACATATGGGTCTTTGAGAATATTAAGAACCAAAGGATAGGTAAGAAGATTTGCTACGATGAGACCTATGATGAGACCAAATGCGCCTCCGATAACAATCCGCAGAGGCGTTTTTCTTGCCCTTTTTTCAAAAAATATTGTTAGTATCGCTATAATAAAACCGCTTACAACCCCTAAATATGAAAGATTAGCCTTTATTATCTTATGATCGCCAAATATGTTATAGGCATTATCTACCTGCGCGCCTATGAAATAACCGCTGAGTGACGCAAAAACGACAAGCAAGACCCGCATTATAGCAAGCAATGTTTTTCACCTCCATCCCTCCGTATTCTTCTCCATTTAGGTTTATGATGGCTTCATAATTTTATGCAGTTCATCTTCTATCTTTGCTTCCGCTACCCTCTTGGCTATGGAGAGTTCTTTTACCAAAAGATTCTTGGCAGTATCCAACATGCGTCTTTCACCAAAAGACAGCTCTTTGTCTGTTTTTAAAAGATATAAATCCCTGAAAACCTTTGCCACTTCAATTGCACAGCCGGTTTTGACCTTCTCCATATACTCGCGGTATCTTCTGTTCCACGTCTGCTTGTCTATAATCATATCGCTTCGCTCTTTGAGAACCTGATAGACCTTAAACACAGTATCCCTGTTGATTACCTTTCTCAGGCCTACCGCCCTTTCATTATCCACAGGCACCATAATGGTCGCACCGCTGTTCAATATTCTCATGATATAAAATTTCTGGATAGTGTCTCCTGCAATCTCTCGTGTTTCAATAGAGTCAATACTTCCCACCCCGTGGCCTGGGTACACTGCTAATTCTCCAATCTTAAACATTGTTTTCACCTCGCTTTCTCTTAAGCCACGTTTAACGTGGTAAGCGGAACTTATAGATTAGATTTTAAGCAGTCCCTTTTCACGCTTGGCGTGATTTGATTGATTATACCAACGAATGGAACCTATATTTTTAAAGACCTTTTTGGGGAGATGAGCAAGAATACCACAAGAGCCTTCTAAAGTCAAACAACAATAACACCCTCATTCCTGCTCCTGCTGATGTTGACAACTGAAAGCGGGTATTGTAAGTTTATACTGTTAGTTTTATCTTAAGACACTAATGTATGTCCCAAACCACACCCAAAATCCTCATACTCGATGCCATGTGGAACAAAACACTCGCTGTAGTGCGCGCCCTTGGCAAAAGGGGATTTCATCTTGTGGTTGGCGAAAAGACGCGATTTGCTGCTGCGCTTTTTTCAAGGTATTGCAACAGGCGGGTGGTGTATCCGTCTCCCTTGTCCAGCCCTGATAAGTTTCTGGATTGGCTTTTACGGGAAATTAAGACGAATCACTACGACATAATCCTCCCGACAGAGCTTGAAACCCAGCAACTTATCTTGAAAAACAGGAAAGAGTTTGAAAAATACACAAGGGTTCCCTTTGCAGATTATGGATTGATATCTCATGTTCAAAATAAGGCATGGCTTATGAAATTTGCCGAAGCAAATGGTTATCCATGCCCCAGGACATATTTTGTTAAAGATGTAATTTTTTTTAACTATGATTCGTTGGAATACCCGGTTGTTATAAAACCGAGGGAGAGTTCAGGCTCACGAGGACTTGCCTATGTTGACAGGCCATCAGATTTTTTAAAAACCCTCCAAACGGTCCATAAAAATTATCCCTTTCCGCTTATTCAAGAATATATCCCAAACGGTGGCGCCTACGGGATTGGTGCGCTTTTTAATTATAATTCTGAGCCGAGGGCTGTGTTTGTCTATAAACGTCTAAGAGAATATCCTGTAACAGGCGGACCCAGCACATTAAGAGAAAGCGTAAAAAATGATGAGTTAAAAGATATTGCGATTGGCTTGTTAAGATCCCTGAAATGGGTAGGTGTTGCAATGGTCGAGTTCAGGGTTGACCCGAGAGACGGCAAGCCTAAACTTATGGAGATAAATCCAAGGTTCTGGGGTTCCCTGCAGCTTGCAATCATGTCTGGTGTAGATTTTCCGTATCTTCTCTACAGAATGGCAATGGATGGCGATGTAGAACCTGCGTGGGACTATAGGGTTGGCGTGCGCTGCAGATGGCTGATTCCCGGTGATCTCTTGCACTTTCTTTCCAATCTTAAAAGGCTGCGAAAGACCACGGATTTCTTTACAATGACTAACGGTGATGATATTATATCCGCCTCCGATCCAATGCCTGCTATTGGCCGAGTTTTATCGCTGCTGCCGCTTATATATGATAAAGATATGCGAAAGATGCTTTTCAGATAGGGTGAAAACTACATCCAATAAGCGAGGAGGCTTTATGCAAAGATTCTTACAGACGTTTTTAATATTCGTCATCCTGATATTAATCCCTCAAACATCCCGCGCTGATTTCAAAAAGACTAAGATTGCCGTCTTGGATTTTCAGACGCAGGGTGAAAAATTCGAGACAGAAGATATCGGGAAGATTGTTGCAGAGTGGCTTATTACAGCCCTTGTTAAGGAAGGCCGTTTTGATGTCATTGAAAGGAGGCTCTTGGAGAAAATACTTCAGGAACAGAAACTGGGCGTATCCGGGGTAATAGATTCGGAGAGTGTTGCAAAACTCGGAAAGGTCCTCGGTGCAAAGGTGGTTGTTACTGGTTCTGTGATGAAGCTGCGCCAGTTTATGGAGGTAAATGCCCGACTGATCAGCGTTGAAAATGGTTCTATCATTGCTGCAGAAAAGGTCAAGAGTGAGAGCACTGCAAAGCTGGAAATGCTCGTTAGCGAAATGGCTGAGAAGATTATAAGCGACTTCCCTCTTGAAGGCTATGTTGTAGAGCGTGGTGACGATGGTGCAGTTACAATAGATCTGGGCAGATTCGCAGGCGCCAAGGTTGGCAAGAGATTTATCGTTTTTAAGGAAGGCAAGACAATAAAACATCCCAAAACAGGAGAAGTGCTGGATGTGGCAAGAATAGAGGTGGGTGAAATTGAGGTAAGGACAGTAAAGGAGAAAACAGCAACCGGCATTATCCTACGGGAGGCTCCAGGCCAGAAGATTGAATATGGACATCTGGTGAGAAGCTCAATAGAGGCAGCTGCGAGTATTGCCCAGCCTTCTTTGCCTGAAACTAAAACCATAACGCCAACAGAGATAAAGAGAGAAATTCCTCAGGCAATAGGAGAGTTCAATATTGGTGAAGAATATTATTTATTGGTAACCATTCATGCTGCAAAATATACGGCTACATGGGAAAACCGAACTGACATACCTGCTATAAGGGCCGGTGAAAAGGTTGTATTAACAAAGATTGACAGGCATTACGCAAAGTTTACATGGAAGGGGAATGGATATACCTTTGTCTATCACCACGCCAAGACGCCAAATGCATATATGCTTTCTAAATTTTTAACAAAGGACGACCCCAGTCCAATAATAGCAGGTTTTCCAGATGATATAAAATCTGTTATCTCTCAGGGTGAGGCAAAGATTGGCATGACAAAGTGGCAGGTGCTTTATTCAAAAGGCATGCCTGTTGTTGCCGGCAATAGAAAGACTCATGATATGAGATTGGAAGAAGTATTGGATGCAAATTCATGGATATACCAGCAAGGGCATTTTGGCAAGCTGCATATAGAATTTTCTGATGATAAGGCGGTTAATGTAAGATAATATGCTGATTAACGCCCTGACAGTGGATCTTGAAGATTGGTATCACATCTGCGGCACAGAAGATAACACAATTCCGTCCAAATGGGTTGAATATGAAAGCCGCGTGACCCGCAATACAGACAAAGTGCTTTCCCTCTTAATGCAGCATGACGCGAAGGCAACCTTTTTTGTTCTGGGTTGTATTGCCGAGAAAGAACCAGACCTCATCCGAACTATCCATAGACAAGGCCATGAGATAGCAATACACGGATATTATCATCAGCGACTGTTTGAATTGTCCAGAGACGATTTTGAAGAGGATGTAAAGAAATCAATCGCTGTTGTAGAGGCCATTACAGGTGAAAAGGTTTTTGGCTACCGAGCGCCGGAATGGTCAATAAGAAATAATACGCTCTGGGCATTGGGTGTGTTGAGAAAACTGGGCATTAAGTATGATTCCAGCATGGTGCCTCTTACACGGATGGGCGGGCGTGGATTCGAACGGCACCCCCACAAAATAAAAACCAATCATGGAGATATCTGGGAATTTCCCCTAACCACCATGCGATGCCTCTGGGAAAATCTGCCGTTTACAGGCGGCCTCCCTTTAAGGATTGCGCCCTACTGGTATACGGTTTCTAAACTCAAATGGATGAATAAGATGGGCCGGCCAGGGCTTGTTTATGTCCACCCATGGGAATTTGACGATGAACATCCTGAAATAGAACTGCCGCTGAGCCGGAGATTTATGCATTATTTCAGAGTGTCTGCAACAAGGCCGAAATTGGAAGGTCTTTTGAAGCATATAAAATTTGGACCAATGAAGGAGGTTTTAGGCGGCAGCTTATAGGCGATTGTTTAAATGCAAAGCGATAACTCAAAATTCAAAATTCTACATTTAATTTGCATTTTTAACTGCCATAGCTCGCCGTAGGCCCCATCCTGTGGGCGGGATTATTAACCTTTTATCTTTGATTTCTACTTTGCCGAACCCCTAATATCTCAAAATAACGCTAAATAAATGATTGACACATATTTCGTAAAATCATTCATAGCCACATGCATTTTTGTCGGAACCCTCTTAGGCATCATCATAGGGCTTTGTTTTTACTCAATTTGGTTTGCCTGGTCTATTGCGGCAATGATACTGCTGTTTTTTGTTTGGTTTTACCGGCTTGACAGCAAATTATTTTCAGGCCGCTCCCTATCTGCGTCAAAAAAATCTTTGTTTGTTGAAAAGGCGCGGTTGGAAAGACAGTGAAGCCCGTTAGGAATATCGTTATTAAAAGGCAATAAAAGAATTAATCATGACTGCATCAAGAGATAAGATTTATAACGGGCTGAAACATCGCGTTGCTGTTACCGGGATGGGGATAATAACCACCCTTGGCGCCGGCAAAAAGAAAAATCTTTCCGGCATCCTTGAAGGGCAAAACGCAATAAAAGAGATAACCTCCTTTGATGTAAGCGGATACCGCAGCAAAATCGGCGGAGCAATAAGTAATTTCAACTTCTCAAAAAAACTTAAGCAATTACAATCTTCAAGGCTTGACAGGGCTACAAAGCTTTTGCTCACCGCACTTGATGAAGCTGTTGCAGAAGCCGGATTTGCAAACGGCCTGCCTTCTCACACGCCGCTTATATTAGGCACAACCCTCGGCGGTATGCTGTCTGGTGAAGCTTATCACCGAAATGTCGTCTTCGGCAAAAAGGCAAAACCATCGCTTCTCCTTGATTATCTTGCCCATTATCAGGCCATTCATATCGCTGAAGAATATGGCCTTCATGGCGCAGCATTCACAATATCTAACGCATGCGCATCCGGGACAAATGCAATAGGCCTTGCCTATCATGAGATAGGCGCGGGTAATGTTGAAATAGCGCTTGCAGGCGGATATGACACCATGTGTGAATTTACCTTTGCCGGCTTCAATTCACTGCAGGCACTTACGCAGACGCTCTGCAGGCCATTTGACAAAAACCGAGACGGTCTTGTGCTTGGAGAGGGCGCAGGCATTATAGTATTGGAAGAGCTGTCCCATGCTGTTTCAAGAAATGCCAATATCCTCACAGAGATTATCGGATACGGCGAATCAAGCGACGCATTCCATATAACACGGCCAGATCCCAGCGGAGATGGGGCTGCACTTGCAATCTCCCGCGCGTTGGATTCTGCTGGTGTTAATGCAAGCGCGATTGATTATATAAACGCCCACGGCACAGGCACACCTTATAATGATGTGATGGAGGCAAAGGCTATTCAAAAAGTGTTCGGTTCCGCTTCTAAAAACATACCGCTCAGCTCTGTAAAATCCATGATTGGGCACCTCCTTGGCGGCGCTGGCGCTGTAGAGGCTATTATAACTATTATGGCAATGAATAAAGGTGTGCTCCCGCCGAATATAAATTATGAAACCCCTGATCCTGACTGTCCGCTGAATATCGTTGAACGTCTGGGTCAGAAGGCTTTTATAAAGAGGGCTATGTCAAACTCATTTGGTTTTGGCGGTGCAAATGCTGCCCTTGTGTTTCAGAATACGAATGTATGACAGAAGAATTCGTAATAACAGGCATAGGAATCGTAAGCCCTGCAGATATTGGTAAAGAGGCATTCTGGGGCAGCCTAATAAACTGCAAATCAGGAATAAAGGAAATAACCCGCTTTGACACCCGTGGAAAGAAAAGCCATCTTGGCGGCGAAATAAGGGGTTTTGATTTAGATGCCGTCTTTCCTGACAAACGGTTTAGAAGGGCTGCCAATACATCAAAATACTGTCTCGCATCCGCAAAGCTTGCAATAGACGATGCAGGGCTTGATTCAAGCAAGTGGGATGGGACAAAGGTTGGGCTTGTTGTAGCTGTTACCCATAGCGCTATTAATTACAGCAGAGAATTTCACGCTGCATTGATAAAAGAAGGGCCGCTTGCCGCAAGCCCCCTGCTATTCTCTGATTCTGTTTTGAATGCCCCTGCAGGCAATACCTCAATTGCCTTTCATATAAAGGGGGCAGCCCATACCATTGTTGGAGGCATACCTGCCGGCTTGGATGCCATTGGCTATGCAATAAATATCATGAAGATGAATGACCTTGATATTTGTCTTGCAGGAGGGGCAGAGGAGATTGACAGCCTTGTGTTTGATAGTTATGCAAGATTTGGACTGCTCTCACCTGGGGACAGATTTCAAATCCGTCCCCAAGAAGAAGGTATTAAACCATTCGGCATTGATAGAAATGGTTTTGTAATTGGCGAAGGCGCATGTGTACTGGTACTTGAAAAGAACAAGACAGCGCTTGAACGCAGCGCAAGAATTTATGCAACGATAAGCAGTTTTAATACAACGGTAAATTTAAAGACATCAAAATCTCCTAAAATTTTCCGAGCTATGCCTGTTGATGAGAGCATATACCTATCGACAGGGGCAAACGGCACTGCACACGACAGCACAGAAGCGGAGATACTGAAAACGGAATTTGCAAAGAGCAAAAAACCTTATATAGGCAATATAAAACCAATTATAGGCGAATGCTTTGCGGCAAGCAGCATAACGCAGGCAGCATCAGCAGCGATGGTTCTCTACAAAGCTATTATCCCGCCTTCGACCATCAGACATGATTTGACATCAGAGATGCGGTGGGGAAGATTCAATGCCTCTGAAGAAAATATAGAAGTCAAAACAGCGATTGTAAGCTCAATAGGTCTGGAAGGAGAAGGTTCCTTTTTAGTATTAAAGAGGCAGATAGGTTGATGGCTACTACCTTTGAAAATACGCGATTAGATATTGATGTATTAAGACAATTCCTTGTCCCAAAACACTTCACCGCAAGGCTGTTTGAATTTTCAAGAAGAGAGGGAATACTTTCTCTGATAAGAACAATGGGCAGATTTACAAGCCAAGAGTTTTGTAACGTCATCGGTAAAAAACTTGGGTATCAGATTGGCAATGCCTCCAGAAAAAGGATGCTTACTATTCTGCTCGATTTTCTTGAAGAGTGCGGTCATGCCTTTCAAGAGAAGCCAGATAGTTATAAATACACTTTACATACAAAACCAATACCAAAACTTTCCTCTAAAGAGATGGAGATTATGGAAAAAACCTTTGGCGGTCAGGCTTTATTTTTTGAAAGATGTATAGATTATACCGGTGATTTCTTAAGAGGCAGAGATTATCTCTACGGCTTTGATAAAGGCATGGAGGATATTTGGGACAAATTTCTTGGAAACTATGAATTCAGCATTGCGAGGGATATGCTACTGAAGGCAATGGCTATCAATGAAGGCTCCAATTGCAAAATAATGGACCTGTGCTATGGAACTGGATACGGATTGGAGGCAATATGCAGAAATTCCCCAGACACCGATATAACGGCAATAGATTTTACCGATGTTATGAAACCTTTGGCTGTGTCTAAAGTTGGCAGCTCTGCCGCAAAGATTAGGTGGATTGATGCAAATGCATGGAGGGGCTTCGGAGCTAAACTGCCGTTTGAGGACATGACATTTGAGCGAGTATTGTTCTCATGCGGTGACCCATATATACCAGAACCCCTGCGGCGGGATGTTTATAGGGATATATTCAGGGTTTTAAAACCAGCCGGCATTGTAGGGGTAGTTGCCTGGGGTTATCCTGATAAGGAAAAGAAGCATATCCAGAATGAATGGGTAAGAAAAGGCATATATATCCATGATTTTGCCGAAAGTGTATGCAAGGGTTGGAACGGCTTTCGCAATATTGACAGCACAATTAAAATGGCCCGCGATATAGGCTTCGTGGAAACCAATACCATTTTTGACAATTTCTACATGCTTGATTCTGCAATATGGGCATTTAAAAAACCGTGAAATAAAAAGGAGATTCCCCGCGGAGTTTACCCTGAGCCAAAAGACAAGATTCTTCGCTTCGCTCGGAATGACAGTTGAGGAGTAGTTCCCGTGAACAGACAGGTTGTTGTAACAGGCATAGGCGTCATATCTCCGCTTGAATCAGGAAAGGGGCTTGAAGTCTTCTGGCAAGAATTGGTAGCCGGGAAAAATGCAATAAAAGAGATTAACTCTTTTGATGCGAAAGGATATGAATGCAAAATCGCAGGCGAGGTAGAAGATTTTAAAGATTCCGAGGCAGACAGATGGATACGCTTTCTTGATTCTGCATTTAAACAGGCAATGGAAGATGCAAATATTGATGCAAATGCTGCTTCTTTTGGTTTATGCGTTGGCACAGTATTAGGAGGCATACTTGCTGGTCAGGAGGCATGGAAGAACGGTAAGCAAGAAATGCCGGAAACTTACAGCCTTTTTTCAGGCGAACATTATCTTACTAACAAATATAATATTAAAGGCCCTGTTATGAGCATATCCACAGCATGCGCCTCTGGCACAGATGCCATTGGTATCGCCTATAGAAATATTCTTTGGGGCAAGGCTGATGTAATGATAGCAGGCGGGATAGATATTTTGAGTGAATTTGCCTTTGCTGGTTTTAACAGTTTAAAGGCGCTTACGAAAGATAGGGTAAGACCATTTGATAAAAATCGGGACGGCCTTGCCATTGGCGAAGGCGCTGCATTTTTAGTTTTGGAAGAATTCGGTACTGCCCAAAAACGGGGCGCAAAGATTTACGGCAGAATCAGCGGTTACGCATCAAGGGCAGACGCCAATCACCTGACAGGGCCGGATAAAGAAGGGAAAGGGCTTGCATCAGCTATGAAGGCCGCACTGAATGAGGCTGGAATATCCAGAGTAGATTATATAAATGCACACGGAACAGGCACCGCATATAATGATGCTATGGAGACAAAGGCAATTAAACTTGCCTTTGGAAAATCTGCCTACAACATCCCTGTTAGTTCCATAAAGTCCATGCTTGGGCACAGCTTTGGCGCCGCTGGCGCAATAGAGGCAGCAGCATGTCTTTTAGCTATAAGAGATGAAATTATACCGCCCACAATAAATTATCAGGAAAAAGACCCTGAGTGCGACCTTGACTATGTGCCGAATATTGCAAGAAAGGCTGATATTAAAAGTGTCATATCGTTATCTGCTGGTTTCGGCGGACAAAATGCTGCGTTATTGTTTGAGATGGTGTCTTAGAGTATGAACACAAAATTTTTCATAACAGGCATAGGAATATGTAAGGAAGCCCCCTCAGCGCTACAAACAATAAAATCAGTAAAGACTGTTATAAAGGCAGAGGATCTGGCCTTGGCTGCAACCGCCATGGCCTTAAAACAGGCAGAGCTTGATTCTTTAGAAAATTCTGCTGTCATCTTTGGGATAGACAATGCCATAGATGGATGCAAGGAACAATTTTTCAAAGGCCTTTTGCAGGACGGCCCAATTGGGGCAAGCCCGTTATTGTTTCCGTATACCAGCCCTAATACAATAACGGCGCAGGTCACAATTGCCTTTGGCATCAAGGGTGAAAATATTACGATCACCAGCGGCCCCTTATCCTTTCTTAAGGCAGTGGATTATGCCCTTGAACTTTTGAATTCAGGCCTGATACAATCAGCAATTATCGGAGGGGTTTCTGAACATGAGGCAATGGTCATTGTTGCTGAAATCATTAATGCAGGAAAGTTAGAAAAGGCCTTCAGTGAGATTATAAGTTATGAAGACCCTATAAAATATACGCCATCAAGCGACAAAATAGTAATACGATCAATAGAAGACTCCTTCCGCCTCCTTGATACTGCGATAGGGAAGAAAGATAAGGTTGTTATCAATGCCTTCAATGAACATGGATACGGCGTTGGTCTGGTTATTGGCATATGAACTTCATAGCAGACATAGACCAAAAAAATATAGCGGAGATATTCGGAATCCAAGGTGAGCTTCTCCGAGAGACCGTTACCTATCTGAGCAAAAACTCGCCGTTTTACATAGAAAGGCTTAAGACCCAGCCTGATATCAAAGGCATTGAAGACATAGCGCGGCTGCCCATAACTACCAAAGAAGACATTCAGAAAGACAACTGGGGTTTTCTCTGTGTTGAGAAAGATAAGCTGGCGGAGATTGTTGCAACAACAGGGACAACAGGCGTTCATGTTTTTATCGGCCTTACCAAAAAAGACCGTGACAGACTTGCGGAAAATGAGAGACGATGTTTTTCCTATGCAGACGTTGCTCCGCAAGATTTATTCTTGCTTTCAGTTACCATGGATAATCTTTTTATTGCCGGAATGGCATATTATTCTGGCCTTCAGAGGCTTGGGGCAGGGGTCGTGCGTGTTGGCCCCCACAGTCCCAAGAGGCAGTTGGAACTGATCCAGACCATCCATCCAACAGGCATAGTTGCAGTTCCGTCTTTTCTAAATTCAATCTACAAACAGGCTGAAAAAGATGGCATAAAGCTATATAGCACAACTCTTAAAAAGGCTGTCTTGATTGGCGAAAGCATCAGAAATCCAGATTTTTCTTCCAATACACTCGGAAAAATGGTAGAAAGAATAGGCTCTGTTGAATGCTTTTCTACTTACGGCATTACAGAGGCGCAGGCTGCCTTTTGCGAATGCCCGCATCATAAAGGACTTCATTCCCATCCGGACTTGGTTTATGCAGAAATATTGGATGATGCAGGCAATCCGGTCAGGGATGGCGAGATAGGCGAGCTTGTTGTAACAACATTTCAGGTAGAAGGCATGCCGCTTTTGAGATACAGGACAGGCGACATAACCTTTAAAATAACGGGCAAATGCGACTGCGGAAGGACATCGGTACGGATTGGTCCCGTTATTGGAAGAAAGGCGCAAAAATTAAAGGTCAAAGGCACTACGGTTTATCCCAAGGCGATAGAAAATGCCCTGTTAGAAATAGAGGGTGTTGAAAATTATGTAATTGAGGCATACACAGGCGATGACCAGGCAGACCATGTTGTTGTCAAGATAGGCACTCACTATGGCAACACATCGTTTAAAGATACTGTGTGCGAAAACATCAAAGCCAAAGTAAGATTTAAGCCGCAGGTTGAAATCATGCTGCCGCAGGAGGTTGAGAAGATTTTATATGAGGGCGGCAGAAGAAAGCCAATGACATTTGTTGACAATCGACACAAGGGATTACATGACGCTCAACTATGAAGTGATACATGGCCTGGATTTCACAGCAGAAGAGATAGCAGACTGTCTTAAAAGGGAAGGTCTTTTATCTCTTGAGCTTGAGTTCAGCAAGATTTGCAACTTAAGGTGCATATACTGCTATGCAAATGCCGGCGAAGCCCTGCCTAATGAACTTACACTCTCTGATGTTAAGAATGTCATAGACCAGGCCGCAGAACTCGGAGCAAAAAAGATAATCCTCCTCGGCGGCGGCGAGCCTCTTATGTACGAGGGCATTCAATCAGTTGTAGAATATATCCACAACAAAGGGCTTAAACAGAGCGTTTTTACCAACGGCATGCTTCTTACAAAGGAGCTTGCTCATTTCTTGTTTGATTGCGGAGTTTCAGTTATTGTAAAACACAACAGCAACATACCAGAGGTTCAGGATAAGTTGGCAGGTGTCAAAGGCGCTTTTAATAAAATTCAGCAGGGTTTTGAATATCTGATAGAGGCAGGCTATCCTCATCGCGAAGGTCAGCTTGGCATCCAGACTGTTATATGCTGTCAAAATTTAAAAGAGATTCATCAAATGTGGACATGGGCGCGGGAAAGGGGCATAATGCCTTATTTCGAAATCATCACGAATCAGGGCAGGGCAAAAGAACATAAAGAGCTTAAAGTTACAAATGAAGAGATAAGAAAGGTGTTTGAGGAGCTTGAATATATAGATGAGACCAGATTCGGACATACATGGAGCCCGCATCCCACTATTGCATCATTTACCTGCAAAAGACATCTTTATTCATGTCTGGTAAATTCGCAGGGTTCTATCCAGCCATGCACCGGTATTGACATGCCCGTTGGAAATGTGAAACAGGAAAAGTTGAAAGATATTTTAAAGAAAAGTTCTGTAATCCAGAAGCTCAGGAATATCTATTCCAATATTGAAGGCGAATGCAAGACCTGCGAATTTGCATTTGACTGCTACGGCTGCAGGGGGAACGCATATCAAATAACCGGCAACTATCTTGCCTCTGACCCTGCATGTTGGTTGAATAAAAAGGCTAAGAAGGTATCGCCTCCCCATGCGAATCCTCCTCATATCTGCCAATAGAGAGAAAAGCCCCTGCCCAGCAGCTCCTATTGGACTTGCCTATGTTGCATCATCTATCTTAAAAGACGGCCATGAGGTTGAAATTCTTGACCTCTGTTTTGCAGAGGATGTTGATGCAGTCCTGCAACAGGCAATCAGCGGAACCAAACCCGATATCATTGGCCTTTCCATTCGAAATGTAGATAATCTTACCTATCCAAGGAGTATTTTTTATCTTCCTGACATAAAAGCCGTCGCTGACAGACTGAAGCCTCTCCGCCTCCCTATTGTTGTCGGCGGTTCTGGTTTTTCTCTTTTTCCTGAAGCCATATTAAGGTACCTTGGACTTGAATTTGGAATAATAGGAGAAGGAGAGATTGCGTTCAGAGAATTTGTAAGAAGATATGAGCAGCATAACGAGATTAATGGTATTTCAAATCTTGTTTATTTAAAAGACGGCGGATTCCACTCTAACCCCATAAACCACATGAAGGATTTTTCCAGCCCAGCAAGACAGCTTTTAGACAACGAAAGATATTTTAAGCTCGGCGGAATGGGCAATATTCAGACCAAAAGGGGGTGCCCTTTTAAGTGCATCTACTGCACATACCCATATCTTAACGGAAACCGCATACGGTGCAGAAGTGAGCAGGATATTGTTGATGAATTGGAAGAGGTGAAAAATAACTACGGTATAGATTATATATTCTTTATTGACGACATATTCAACCACCCGATTGGCCATGCAATAGGCATCTGCAAAGAGATTATCAGAAGAGGCCTACAAATAGATTGGGCATGTTTTGTTACGCCGAAGGGCATGACGTTTGAATTGCTAAAGCTGATGAAACAAGCAGGTTGTAAGGGCATTGAATTTGGCACAGATGCTGCGACCGTTGCTACAATCTCAAAAATGGGGAAGTCCTTTACGCTAAATGAGATAAGAAAAGTTTCTGCGATGTGTGATGATGCAGGGCTTGAGACTGCTCATTACTTAATCCTTGGCGGTCCTGGTGAAACAGAAGAAACTCTTGAACAAACATTTGCATTCATGGCTGAGACTAATCCAAAGGCTGTTATTGCCATGACAGGGGTAAGAATATATCCAAACACAGGGCTTGAAACCTTAAGCATCAAGGAAGGGGTTATAAAAAAAGGAGAGGATATATTATCGCCCCGTTTCTATCTTTCTTCGCTTATTGGCGAAGATGTTCTTTTATCCAAAATAAAGGAACATGCCCTACAACAGCCCAACTGGGTTGTCCCTGGCCAGGACATTAGGAATTCTGAAGAAACTATGGCATTCTTAAGACAACTCGGAAATCGCGGCCCATTGTGGAATATGCTGAAGAAAAATATTAAATAAATATCAAAAGAGATTGGCTGAACCTTTGACACAACCCTATTTATAGGCTATACTGTGGGGAGGAGGCGGTTATGACATTTGCTATTACGATTTCTGAACTTGCACTATTGCTTGCTGCTATAGCCTTTTTTATATTGGTAATATATCTTATCCCTGCACTTATTCAACTCCGCAATACAGCAAAAGCAGTTGAAGATTTCTCTCAAAAGGCAAAAGAGGCAATAGAAGATATAGGTTCGTTAGCTAAAAAGGTAAATGGGCAGACTGAGGATATGGGAGATGTCGTAAAAAAGATTAAAGAGGTCGGACTAAAAGCAGTGCATCTGGCGGATATCGTGCTAACCCAGTTGAGAGGGCCTATAATCACAATTACAAGCATTATAGCCGGCATTGAGTTTGGCTTAAAACATTTCAGGAAAAAGGAGGGCGATCAAGATGTCAGAGAACAGTAGCAACACATTAGGCGTTATGTTGGCATTTATAGTTGGAGGAATTATTGGCGCAGGACTTGCTTTGCTCTATGCGCCTTCTTCAGGAGAAGAGACGAGAAGGCGGTTAAGGGAGGAGATGGAGCAGGCGGGTGATAAACTGCGGCAAGGTTATGAGGCCGCGGTAGATACGGTGGAAGAAGGGGCGGGCAAGGTTAAAGAGATTGTTGAAGAGAGAAAAGGTGAGTTTGTAGCGGCTTATCAAGCAGGTAAAGAGGTGTATCAGAAAGAAAAGGGAAGGCACACAAAGGAAACTGCTTAAACTGCTTTGAGGGAAATTTGTTGCCTTCAATGTTATACTAGAACAGAAACAGACTATAAGGCAAGGGCGGTAATTACCTCTTCCGCTCTTGGATACCTTTCATCTTTTCAATAATAGCCTCTGCCCTTGCCTTATAGTCTAATACGGTCTTATGAAATGGGTCGAGTTCAAGGGCGATATCCCATTCTTTGATTGCCAATTCTAATTCTTCCTTCTGAAAATAGTCAATGCCCTTTTTGAGATGCAGAGCAACAATTTCGTCTCTCTGCTTCCTGGCTTCCGCTAAGAGCTCCTCTGTATCTTTATAAGCAGGGATTAATTGAAGAACAATATTAAATTCATCTATTGCCTGAGCAAACTGTTTGGAATCAAATAGTATAACTCCTTGTTTATAATGTTTTGTCGCAATAACTTCAGGATTTACATCTTTCACCGCCTCTTTCTGAAGCGATGTCCTGCCTTGCGCAGCCAATTCAAGCTTCTTGCGAAGAGATGGATTGGCAGGATCAAATTTAAGAGCTGTTCTGTATTCGTCTGCTGCAAGAGAATAGAGAGCAGCCTTTTCATATTCCTCACCAAGCTCCATATGCTTCTCTGCAAGCCTTGAAGATAATATGTCTATCCTCATAAGCAATGCTTGAGCTTTCTTATAGTTTTGCTCCCCCTTTCTAATCTCAGAAGTCTTTTCCTTTGCCTCCATTAACATGCCCTTGTTGTATAAAATGAGGGCCCTTTCATAAGCTGATGCCGTAAAGTAACGGGGCGTTAACTGTGTGCACCCACAGAAGGTTATCAGTAATACTATTATAAAATATTTGACTCCGTTAAAAAGTTCTTCCTGCAAAGTTATACCTCTGCATGATAATAACCTTTCTAATTGATTCTTTCTCATGGAGTTAAAATGCAATGCCATCTTTCCTCATCTTGTCTAATGTAATATTAAAAACAGTATCAAGTTCTGCCTTCCAAGCATCTTTTATATCCAAAAGATTATAAACAGAAAATGGCCCTGTAATGCCTTTTATGTTGACATCAGGCAGTTTTATACATGAAATGTATTCCTGCATCTGCAAATAAACCTTTTCGCTGATGAGTATTTCTCCCTCCTTTGCAATACCTGTAAGTCTTGATGACACATTTACTGCATCGCCTATAGCAGTATATTCCATCCGCACCTTGGAACCCATGCTCCCTACAATTACATCTCCAGAATCAAGTCCGAGTCCCATAGGAAGCAACACCAAACCTCTCTTGTCTCTGGAGCGGTTTACCTCCGACATAACTTTCTTAATAACGACAGCAGCCTTTATACCCTGCTTAAGATGGTCCTCTCTAGGGATGGGAGAGCCGAACACGCCCATCACTGCATCACCAATAAATTTATCAACAGTTCCGTCAAAATGGAATATGACCTCTGTCAGAATAGTAAAGTATCGGTTTAAAAGCTCTACTATAGCTTCGGGCTGCATCTGCCGTGTTAAGGCAGTAAACTCTCTAATGTCTGCGAAGATGACTGTTATCTCTCTTCTTTCTCCTCCGAGCTGAATCTTCTCAGGATTTTTAAGGATCTCGTCTGCCACCGGCTTACTTACATATCGGTTAAAAGCGCCTTTGAGTATCTCCTTTTTTTCAAGTTCAGATGTCATATGATTAAATGAATCAATAAGATCTCCAATTTCATCCCTTTTTCGTGGAGGAATGCGATACCAGAGGTTGCCCATGGCTATTTCTCGTGTGCCCTTCACGAGCATAAATATTGGTTTTAGGAGTCCAGATGCCAGCGGAATTGAAAGTATAATGACTATTATGATTACTGAAATAGTTATTACTATTATTTTTTTCTGCGCCTTTTTGACCTCTCCTTTTATAAAGTCTTTTGAAAATATAACGACCACATAGCCGACTGTCGTTTTTTTGAAAGAAATCGGGGATGCAAATGTAAGTGTGTCTCTATCATTTTCTATAAGCCAGGGACGAAACTCTTTTGCGGTTAATAAGCTTTTTTCATCTCCGTAATATTTGATGCCAACCTCTTGCAGTTCCTTATGTCCCGCTATAAAAAATTTTTCATCGAGTATATAGGCATTTATGATGCCTTCGTATCTTAGAAGATTTTGCACAAGAAGATTCATGGTGAGGTGGTCATTTTGCAGGAGCGGCATCTTGCTGTCATTGGCGAATTTATCTGTTATGGTGCTTGCCATATTGTGCATTTGCGCTTCCAGCCCAAGCCTCTGCTGTACCGTCATTATGATGCCTATAGAAATGGTTATAAGTGACATGAGGGCAGACAGGATAATGGTAAGTTTTATCCATATGGAGATTTTTACAGGTTGGCGCATGTTGATCCCGCTTGTTGTATTTGATGCATTTCCCCTTAAAAAGGAATCCTCGTCATTTGAAATGTATGGCGGCGCAATAATAACTCATGACGAGAGGGGTTATTAACGCGCATTAAAAAATTGGCTTGATGACTATTCCCAATAAAAGAGCTGGACTTACAGCGAACTGCGGCAGTTTACCATAGAAAGGCAGTTCATATACGATACTGTTATTTGTTCTTTTTTTTAAGAAGCTCTAACCCTGCTTTTGCATCTGCTGCCAGTTCATGGTCAGGGTAGTCCATTATAAATGCTTCGAATACCTGTCTTGCATTATCTGATTTCCCTGTTTGAGCGTAACAATAGGCAAGAGATAAAACCGCTATTGGCTTTAAAGGACTGTCGGGATAAGTTTGTCCAAATGATTCTAAAATTTCTACAGCCCCTCCAAAGTCTTTTTTGTTTATCAACGATTCTACCGCTGCCATTGCAGCGCCATCCTTGCTTTCTCCCTTCCCTTTCCAGTACGGCGTAAGCTCCTTGCTTTTTTCCTGTTCAGCGCCCCGCAGCCCTGCTACAGATGTCGGAATATTTGAATGGCCTTTTTTACCTATCTTTGCAATCTTTGACCAGAACGAGGCCATCCAATCTTGTATACCGCTTGTTGCTGCCGCAGCCTTTTGAGGCTCTTTGCCCTCTGCTTTACCTGCCTCCTGGGCATTAAGTCCAGAAAAACCGGCAGAAAATACCACCATCGCTGTGAATATCGCAGTGATCCATTTCATAGTTAACCTCCTTTTATAGTTATAGGTGATAGTTTTTGCCAATGAACTATTACATAATGCTTTTCTACTGGAACAGCAGCGAATCCAGAAACCCCTTTTCATACTTTATCATTGGTCTTATATCAACAGCCTCTTTGAATTTTGCCTGCGCCTCTTTGAGCATGCCTTTTTTATAATATGCTATTGCAAGATTTATCTTTATCTCTGCGTCACCTGGCGATATAGACTCTGCCTTTTTATAGTTTTCTATGGCATTATCAATCTTTCTTGTCAAGAGGTATATGTTGCCAATATTTGTAAATGCGTCTGCATGTGCGGGATCTGTTGAGAGTATGCTGTCAAACATATTCATTGCCTCAGCGTAAAACTCATTCTCAGCGTATATTAAACCAACCTGCATTTTTATATTTAAATTATCAGGATTTTTTTCCAAAGCCTCTTGATAAGGCTTTATAAGTTCCATAATCTTTTTAGCCTTCTGGAGGTTAATCTCTCTGGACATTATAGCGTCTATGTTGTCCTTTGCCGGCAGTGTCGGGCTCCATGCAGCAGGCGGCAATGTGGCCGGCTGGTAAGCAGCCCACGCATCATGAATCTTTGTTATCTCCACCCTTTTATTTTTCTCCCACCGGTGATAGATTTCACTTCCTTTATACCATGCCTCGTTGAAGGGAGAACCAATGGCTGTTGCCTCAAGAGGTATCCATATTTGATCATCAAGGATTACATACTGTCCACGGTTAAGCGATATTGTGTCTGCCTTTTTGGGGTCAATATCAAGTTTAAACATAAGATGCAGATGACCCGGTGTTCCGATAAGCGCCGTCTCTATGCCAAGATTTTCCAGGAGAGCGGCAAGCAGAGTTGACAGGTCATCGCAGTCGCCGGTTTTGAGTTTCAATGTCTCTCTCGGATATTGCACAGAATCTACAGCGCCTATATCTGTTGATACCTTTTCATACGGATTATTGGGATCAGGCGAATAAACAATGCCGTAGGCGCCCAAGGCATCAAATATGAGCATGGCTGTGGCCATCTGCTTATTTATGAGAGCTGAGCCATTGTCAGGAGGATACATCTGCACAAGTCCCCTTGCAAAATCATTCACAGGTTCATCTTTCGGCGTAACAAACGCCGCTGCCATGGCCGGGGTAATCCAGGTAATTGCATTCCTGTTGTATATGGTAAACGGGATGGTTAGCGTTGTCTTTTCTTCCTTCTGTTCTATGTAGTAGCTTGCCTCAATAGCTGCTTGGGCAGGGGTATCTTCTACTATCTCCAGAATTTTGTTGTTAAATGAGGCATACAGCGGGATAGTTTCAGTTGCGCCTGGTTTTATATCCTTGACCTCCCTGTCTGTTGAGAAGTCCATGTAATTTAAAACCTTCAAACTCACCTTGATTTTTGGGAATGTTTCATTGCTATTATTGGTTATCTTAATTTCACCGATGGGGGTTGTATTATAAAATTTATAAAGCGGTGAAAAGACCTTATAGATAGTAACATTCTGTATATCTATAAGGGGACCCGCCATTTTACCCTGTTCTACCCTCCTCTTCTCCTCATAGGCTTTATTAAGGTCTTGCTTGAAGGTATCACTGGCAGGATCGAGCTTGGATGCCTCTGCCAAGGCATCTATTGCCTTGCTGAACATCTTCTTTTTTAGTAATGCCTTGCCCATCAAGTTATGTGCCAGGGCCTCTTTAGGGGCAATCGCGGTAATGGACTGGAATTCTGTGATATTCATAGCCTCGCCGCTTTTGCCAAGGACATTGAGACTTTTCCCCATCAGCAGATATGCATCAACATTCTTGGGGTCTATTTTTATAATCTTTTCCGATTCCTGTATTGCGCCCTCATAGTCTCTTTGAGTAAAGAGAAGGAAACCGAGCGGGTATATGATTGCCATATGTCCTTCTAACCCGCCTTTTGCAACTGCTGTAATGCCGTAGATGGAGTCCTGATTATCTTTTTTATATTCAAGAATATATGATGGAGCCGATGTTTCACCAACAACCCTGAAATCTGCGGCATGGTCTTTGGCTGCATAGATTTTATATCCTTTGATAAATGATTCCTGGGCCTTTATCCAGCCGATATTTACCCCATTTCCTTCCAC
>JACPZB010000059.1 GCA_016195725.1 Deltaproteobacteria bacterium
ATGGCCCATCCATATTCCTTTCGCCAGCGTAACAAAAAGTGGAGCCAATTAATATAAAGATAATTAAGGTAGTTGCTGCTAATAGTGTCTTTATCCTATTCTCCTTCGTCATGAATCTATTCTTTATAATATTCACTCTTCAGCAAAACCTTTCAAAATCTTAACTCTGGTAGGATGCCTCAGCCTCCGTATGGCCTTGGCTTCTATCTGGCGCACCCTTTCTCTTGTAACTCCCAAAACCTTTCCTACCTCTTCCAATGTATAATCCTGTTTTTCCCCCACGCCAAACCTCATCCTCAAAACCCTTTCTTCCCGCGGGGTTAAAGATGCAAGCACCCGCCTGGTCTGCTCTGAAAGATCGCTCTCTATAGCCGCCTGGGCCGGTGACGGAGATTTCTCGTCCTCTATAAAATCTCCCAGAGAACTTTCTTCATCATCTCCAATCGGGGTCTCAAGGGAGAGGGTTTGTTTCATAAGTCGGAGGATGCGCCTTACCTTTGAAACGTGAATATCCATCCTTTCTGCTATCTCATCCGGGGTAGGTTCTCTTCCCAGTTCTTTAAGAAGCTGGCGGGATGTCTGGAGGAGCCTGTTTATAGTTTCTATCATATGCACAGGTATGCGAATTGTCCTGCCATGGTCAGCAATCGCCCTTGTGATTGCCTGACGGATCCACCATGTTGCGTAAGTAGAAAACTTATAGCCTTTTTTATAATCAAATTTGTCTACCGCCTTCATGAGGCCGATATTGCCTTCTTGAACAAGGTCTGAAAATTTCAACCCCAAATTTACATATCTCTTAGCAATACTCACCACCAGTCTTAAGTTTGCCTCTATAAGCCTTTTCTTGGCTTTTCTCACAACAATATCATACTTCTTTATCTCCTTAGCTAACTGCCTCAACCCTTCCCGGTCTATGCCTATCCTCCTTATTATGCGCCGTATACGTCTTTTAGCCTTCTCTGCTTTTTTACTGCCTCTCTTGGATTCTTCTCTCTCTATAAGACTCTCCAGTCTTATTATCCGCTGGGCAATCTTGCTTATTACTATTGGATTGAGGCTCAACTCATTTAATAATTTATATGCGCCTTGTCTTTTTCTCCTCTTAAGTTTATCCACCTGAGCCAGAATCTCTTCTTTATGCTCTTCATCATATTGCTGGCCTGTCTCTTCAGCCTCCTCCATAAGCTCCCTTAGAGACGCCCTGTCTGTCTTTATCCTTTCAGATATCCGGAGCACCTCTCTTGATGCAAACGGGCTTAAAAACGTAAGCCTTTTAAGTTCACTCCTTCCTTCCTCAATCTCCTTCGCCAAAACAACCTCTTCCTCGCGGTTGAGCAGTGAAACAGCTCCCATCTCCTTCATGTAAACCCTTACGGGGTCTTCTATGCCTTCAACCTCCACGGCCCTTTCCTTTTCTTCGCCCAATTCTTCAGCTGCTGCCCTCGCTTTTTCAGCGCTGTCCACTACATCTATTCCCATCTCTCCGAGCGTCTCAAGAAGGCCGTCCATGTCATCTACCGAAAAACCTTCGTGGGGCAAGGCGTCATTAATCTCATCATAGGTTAGGAATCCTTTCTCCTTGCCTAATTCAATGAGTTTTTGGAGTTCATTCAAATTATTGTTGGCTGGAATTTTTTTAGCCATTTTAATCCTCGCTTAAAATCTGCCCCCTGCAGGGGAAGATTAAACTTAAATTTTTTAATTATAATATAAATATCAAAAATTAGTCAAATTTAATATTTCCTTTCCATAGACCAGTATTTAGTTATCACAACATCTCTATAACTTAACTTAATACCTCCGCCATCTTTAAGCAAAAGCGTATGCTTAAGCCAGTTCTTATCATCCCGCAAGGGAAAATCCATGCGGTAATGCGCGCCCCTGCTCTCAGTTCTGTTGATTGCTGCAATAACAATACACTCTGCAACAGAGAGCAGATGGTCCAATTCCAAAACCGCTATTAGTTCGGTATTAAATATCTCTCCTTTATCTTCTACATAAATATTTTTATATTTCTCCTTTAATTTCTTTATTTCAGATAGGGCAGCATCTAATCTGCTCCTATCTCTGAATACACCCACATGCATACTCATGGTGAAGGCAAGTCTATCCCTGATATCAGCTACCTTCTCACCATTAACCCTCTTCATTACAACTGCAACCCCTTGCGCCGTATCCTTCAGAATATTTTCAGGAAATTCTGCCAATACAGTCTCTTTGGCATAGCGCGATGCAGCATACCCTGCCCTTCTGCCAAAAACAATTGCATCCAGAAGAGAGTTCCCTCCCAGCCTGTTGGCGCCATGCACGCTTACACATGCGCATTCACCTGCCGCATACATGCCTTTTATATTTGCAGCACCCCATACATCGGTCTTAATGCCGCCCATTGAATAGTGGGCGCCAGGTTTTATCGGCACAAGTTCTTTTAGGGGGTCTATTCCTTCAAAATCTATAGCCAACTGCCGTATCTGAGGAAGCCTTTCCCTTATCAGCGATTCGCTGAGATGCCTCAAATCAAGAAATACACAGCCATCAATCCCCCTGCCGTCTTCAATCTCCTGCTGTTCCGCCCTTGATACAACATCGCGGCTGGCAAGCTCCATAGCCTTCGGCGCATATTTTTTCATAAACCGCTCGCCCTCTGAATTTATAAGATATGCGCCTTCCCCTCTTGCCCCTTCGCTGATCAGGATGCCGGTGGATTTAAGTGTTGTGGGATGAAACTGGACAAACTCCATATCCATCAATTGCGCACCGCTATTAAGCGCAAGCCCCATGCCGTCCCCTGTGTTTATCAGGGCGTTCGTAGAATTTTTATATACTCTCCCGTAGCCACCCGTGGAAAGGATGACAGCCTTGGAGCGCAGTCTGTGAAACTTGCCGGTATTGATATCAATGGCTATCAAGCCTCTGCAAATTCCATCCTCCACTGCCAGCGATAAAACAAACCACTCTTCATACATAGCAACGCTATATTTCATCAACTGCTCATACAGGGTGTGCAGAATAGCATGGCCGGTCCTGTCAGCTGCATAGCATGTCCTTGGAAAGTCTGCGCCCCCAAATGGCCGCTGCGCAATATAGCCTCTCTCGTCCCTGCTGAAAAGACATCCCATGCTGTCTAACTCAAATATATCCTCCGACGCCTCTTTGCACATGAGTTCAATTGCATCTTGATCCCCAACATAATCGCTCCCTTTCACGGTATCAAGGAAATGGGCTTCCCAAGAATCATTGGCAGCCAATGCCGCATTGATGCCACCCTGGGCCGCAACAGAATGGCTTCTCACAGGATGGACTTTGGATACAACAGCCGCATTTACCCCATTTCTAACTGCCTCAATAGCGGCCCTCATACCTGCCAAACCCGCGCCGACCACTATAATATCGTGAGCTACCAAAGAAACCTCCCCAAAAAATGTCAAATGTCAAAGCTCAAATTTCAAATGAATATCAAATGACTAAATGTCAAAATGTTTTATGTTTTATCCTTTGACATTTGAATTTTGGATTTTATTTGACATTTGGATTTTGAACTTTGACATTACCTATAAGAAGTCTATCCTAAAAAGAACGGTTGTCAAGCCACAAAACCCGCACTATAAAAAAATCCCCCGGTCCTGTCTTACAAGAGGGCGGGGGTTTTAGATATGCATGCCTTATCTTTTAGCCTGAAGTATTCCACCTTGTATTATTTTTCTAATCCTGTTGTTGCCAGAGTCAGCCACATAGATATTTCCAACCCTGTCTACCTCTATGCCTGTAGGAAAGCTAAACATAGCATGATAGCCCGGACCATCAGCGAACCCAGGAATACTGATGCCGGCAACAGTGCTTACAACACCATCGGGCGTTATCCTGCGTATCCTGTTATTCCGAGAGTCGCATACATAGATATTCCCAACGTTATCCGCAGCAATGCCTGTCGGCCAGGAAAAAAATGCGTCCTTCCCTGTTCCATCTTTGTAGCCAAACCTGCCGCTGCCTGCCAGGGTTGACACGACCCCCTCGGGAGTTATCTTTCTTATTGCATTATTGCCGGAATCGGCAACATAAATATTGTCATCATGGTCAACTGCTACCGAGATAGGCTGCCGGAGGTGAGTCATCTTGCCGTTGCCGTCAACATAGCCAGGGAAACCATTTCCTGCAATGGTTGACACATTGCCGTCGGCTGCTATCTTCCTTATGGTATGGCTGCCTCTATCAGCGATATATACATTACCATGGCTGTCCACAGCAACGCCTGTAGGGTATGCAAATCTGGCGCTTTTCCCATCGCCGTCTTTATACCCCATCAACCCGCTTCCTGCAATCGTAGTTATCATACCGTCCGGTGTAATCTTTCGTATCCTGAAATTATCTGCATCTGCAACATACAAATTACCGTCATCGCTCATGGCAATATTATCAGGGCCTTTTAGGTGGGCGTTTCTCCCGTTGCCGTCTGCAAAGGCCGCATAACCGCTTCCTATAAAAGTTGCCACCTCTCCAGAATTACTAATTCTCCTTATGAGGTTATTTGCAAAATCCGCAACATAGATATTGCCTTTGCCATCAACAGCCACCCCGGTTGGCCAATTGAATTGCGCCTTTCCTTTTAAACCATCGAGAGAACCTCTTATGCCGCTCCCTGCAACGGTAGCAACAATATATGAGTTTATACTATTGCCAAATGGAATAGCAAAGATGGCTGCAGCAAAAAAAACAGATGATAGGAAAACTATCGCCATATACAGACAGGGATAGGTTTTCCCCTTATCCATGACCCTTGCCTCTCGCCCCCTTGATCTATTCACCCACTTAGAAGCTTTCTCTCTCAGAAGCATACTTCTGCTGAATATAAATGATTTCTTCATATAGGTAAGCTTCTAACTGGGGTTGCCCCCTTTTTTCACCTCTGCTGTCTTTTTTGCCCCCCTTGCAGGTCTTACAACCTTTGTTGTGGGTTTTTGAATAATCCTTTTCTCCTCGCGCAAAGTCTCGGCTGGCTTTTTAGCAGGTTTCACCTTTGTCTGTGCCTGAGCCATTAATGCCCTAACCCGTGCCTTGTGCGCCTTCTCTTTCCTGTGTCTCCTTCTCCGCAGTTCTCTCTCTCTTTCTCTCATGTTTGCGCCTCCCCATAAATAAAAGCATAAAAGCAGTTATAGGCAGAGGTAAAGGATAGGAGAGGTTTTTTATGCCGCCACAACCCTATTCCTTCCGGTCTCCTTCGCCCTGTATAATGCGTCATCTGCCCTTTTTACAAACCCGTCTGCATCCTTAGCATCCACATTGAGCGATGCGACACCCAAACTTATGGTGAGATCCCCTCCGGGCTGGCTCTCCTCATGAGGGAAAATATATTCCTCTACCGTTTTCCTTATCCTTTCTGCCATCACCACCGCGCCCTGTTTATCGGTCTCTGTAAGCAGCACCGCAAACTCCTCGCCGCCGTATCTTGCTGCCATATCAGTATTTCTCAAATTCGTTTTAAGCAGACCGGCCATTATTCTCAAAAGCGCATCTCCCATCTGATGGCCGTGCGTATCATTATAGCGCTTGAAATAATCTATATCCATCATAATAAGCGATAATGGATGGTTGTATCTTAATGCCCTCTTCACCTCTTCTTCCACCTTCTGTATGAAAAACCTGTGGTTGTACAGCCCTGTAAGGCCGTCTGTTATTGCCATAAGCTTTGTCTCTTTATACAATCTCGCATTCTCCAGGGCCAGGGCTACATGCTCTGCCACCGCTGTCATAAGCTCCATATCCTTCAAATCAAAGACCTGAGGCCTGTTTTTGAACACATTCAAAAGCCCGAGGACCTTTCCCTTTACGCCGAACGGGACTATTATAATGGAATTTACATCCTCGTCAAATCTCTCCTCCGGCGCAATTGACGCATCCTTATCAACCTCCCTTATCAGCCTCGGTTCCCCTGTTGCGGCTGTAAAGCCGTAAGCCCCCTCTCCTATCTTAAATCTCATCTTCTCCATACCTTCTCCGATAAAATCTGTATATGATGCAATATACAGTTCACCTTTCTGGTCATCAATGAGCATTATCATCACCCTGTCTATTTCCAATCCTTTGCCCACATTATCTACAATCCCTTTGAGCAGCGCCTCGGTCTCAAAGGTAGTGGACAATACCTTGCTTATATTATAGAGCGTAAAAAGCTCAAATATCCTTCTGTCAAGCTCCTTTCTCGCCTCTCCAAGAGAGGAACTCATGTTGTTGAATGCTGAAGCAAGCTCTTCCAACTCATCGCCGGTATTTATAATGAGACGATGTTGAAGGTTCCCCTTTGCAATAATGCCTGCCCCTTCATATAACTGATGGAGAGGCGCAGTTACAGACCTTCTCAGATAATAATAGAGCAGCAGCGCAGAAAACACCGATGCGCCTAAACCAATCACTGTATATATGCTGCTTCTCCTGGTATTCCTCTCTGCATCCTCTTCCATCTTTTTCATCTCTCCCCCTGCGATAGTATGAAACTCTTCCGCCTCTCTTACCAGCATCTCGCTTAAAATAGTTAACCCTGCCGTAAGTTTTTGGGCATCTTTATTCCCCACCGGCTTGTCTATGTATAGTATATCAACCGCCTTTTCTCCAAAATTTATAGCATCTTTTTCTACCTTTTCCGCAACTCCCTGCCACCTTTTATCTCCGCTGAATATTTTAAGTTCAGCAAAAATATTAGACATCTCGTTGATAATGCTGTCAAAATTATCCCGCTCCTTAATATCTCTTGTTATGAGATAACGATTAACAGGAAGGAGCAGCCTGTCAACCTGAAGTTGAAGATATCCGGTAAGCTCAACCTTTTTGGATATGATATTTGACCTATGCAGGGCCTCCTGGTGGGTCTTTATGACAAAGAATGTGCTGCCTGCGAAGATAGCAAAAATGATTATCCCTACTGAGAAGAGACCGGTTATTTTCCTGTTTATCGTTATCTTCATCGGTTTACTGTCGCCACTATTTTTATCCCTTTCATATCCGCGAATTCCGATCTTAACGTATACCCTATGGCGCCCTTGTTCTTGCTGACAAATAATAGTATGAGTGGGAAATTGTTTTGAACGGCAGGCACAGGGGCTCCCTCCTGAAAGACCTTCTTTGTCCAGTAAAGCCTGTACTCCCGTGAATTCATTTTTACAATAGAAGCAAGAAATGCGTCTTTCACGGGGCCTTCGCTGTAATGAATGGGGGCAATTGCCGCACCTCCTAAAAATTTTATATTTCCGAGATATATCTCCCTTACATCCGCTTCAGATATCTGCGTTAATGGCCCTGCCTCATTGACTATTACTGCAATCTCCTCTGCATAGAGGTTTGCAGGGAAAAGGATTGCCGCTACAAATAACGCATATATAAAATAGTTTGTCATTCCGCCTCCTCATTTTTTAATCTAATCGCCATTATTTGAGAGAAACAAATTTTTTATTAAGGCTGTCAAGCAGAAACTGGTTTTCCTCTTTTCCCCTTACAGCGACCCTAAAAAAACTGCTGTCAAGACCGATAAAATTGCCGCAGTCCCGTATCAGCAGACCATTTTTCAATAACTGCCTTTGGATGTCTCCTGCAATTATAGCAGGGAAAAGTGTCTTTACCAGCAGATAATTGACCTTGCTCGGATAGGTTTTCAAATAAGGTATGGCGCACAAACCTTCTATAAGAAACGGCATCTCGGAAATCAGCCACTCCCTTGTTTTTTTGATATGGTCTTTATCTCTGAGGCTTTCAATGCCTGCGGCAATGGCGATGGCATTCACAGACCATGGCGGAATAAAATCTTCAAACCGTTTTATGATATTTTTATGCGCAATGATATACCCCAATCTCAAGCCAGGCATGGCGAAGAATTTTGTCATTGACCTTAAGACAATAAGATTGTCAAATACAAGAGCCTCTTGTTTTATTGAATCGTCTTCAACAAAATCTATAAATGCCTCGTCAACAATGAGGATTGTTTTATATTTTTTGCACTCTGCGGCAATATCAATGATTGTCTTTTTATCAATAAGGACGCCTGTGGGATTTGCAGGGTTGCCAAGACAAAGGAGGTCGTAACCGTTCCTGAGCAGGCTCAACAATTTATCCATATCAAGGGCAAAATCTTTCTCTTCCGGCAGGATAAGTTGGTCTGCTGTGCAATTATGGATAGCGAGAGATTTTCTATATTCGCTGAATGCGGGCTCAACGATTATAGCCTTTTTCGGCTTGAATACTTGCGGGAGAAGATAGATGAGCTCCGTAGAGCCGTTTCCCACAAGGATATTCTCTTCCGGCAAATTATGGTACGAGGCAAGTTCAGCCCTTATTGCCCCGGCATCCGGCTCAGGGTAATGCCCTAAAAGAGGAATCGCGTTTTTAATTGCAGCCTCTGCCTTTGGCGAAAGTCCGAGCGGATTTATGCTGGCGCTGAAATCAAGAATATTCTCGGGCTTGAGGCCGTTCTCTTTCGCAATCTTCCGGATATTTCCGCCGTGGGTTTTGTCCATACAGATATTCACCTTCATAACACAGATTCAGATAGATAATATAAATTGTTCACGCTCAAAAATTGCACAGATGCGAGGAAGGGCAAGGGATTGCACCGCAGCATACTTTTTTAGGTATGTGAGGATGCAAGCCCGAAGCCCTGACAAAGCAGATGGGCATTTTTCAGCGTGAACCCAACACCATCCTCGCATCCACTGCCATAGACCTCTGGGGATATACAATAAGCGGGTTAATTTCCATCTCTTTGATTCCATCTATCTCATTCATAATGCCGCCGACCTTGATAATAATGTCCGCAACTGCGTCGATATCGCAAGGCTCGCTACCTCTATATCCTGTAAGCAGAGGGTATGCCTTTATCTCCTTCATCATTTCAATACACTCCTCTTTTGTGACAGGCACAAGCCCGAAAGAAACATCCTTCAAGAGTTCCACCATTATGCCGCCAAGTCCAAACATCACAGCAGGGCCGAACTGCGCATCCCTTACGCCTCCTATAGTTACCTCTGTTCCTTTATCTGCCATCCTCTCTATCAGAAAACCTTGAATCTTTGCCGTCGCATAATGGTCTGAAAGGTCAAACATCATTTCATTAAATGCATCCTCCATATCCTGCGCATTTTTAAGTCCTGTCTTTACGCCCCCTGCTTCAGTCTTGTGCAGAATATCGCTTGATATGACCTTCAGCACAACAGGATAGCCGATTTTATTTGCTGCGCTTACGGCCTCCTCCGCATCCTTTACAACAACATATTCCGGCACAGGTATTTCCCATGCCTTTAAAATGTCTAAGGCCTCAGGCTCTAAAAGTGATTTTCTGCCTGATTGAATGGCATCGGTTATAAATTTTTTAGCCTCGTGTTGGGTCATGATTTTGTCCCCAGTGGAGAGAGGAAACGTAATTCCTCATCTGCCATTGCGGGCAAATAAAAATTAAGCAATACTAACTTGCAGTCGTTTTCCAAGTGCAGCGGCAACACGTTCTAAAGTTGAAAGCTTAATATCATCTGCATGGTTCTCAATTCGTGAAATTGCGGTTTTCTTGGTTTTAAGCCTGCGTGCAAGTTCGTCTTGAGTCAATCCAGCGGATTCACGTGCCTGACGAAGCATTACACCAACTTTGAATTGTTCATAACCTTCATCAAAGCCCTCTGCAAACTTTTTATCCCTTTTTTTTCTTTCGCTTATGTAGTTTTTAAGGTTACTCATGCTTGCTCCTCCTTTTTAAAAAGTCTCTCCTGTAAGCCTCTGCTTTTTCTATTTCAGATTTAGGGGTTTTCTGGCTCTTTTTTATAAAACCATGAGTCAATATGACTACTGAATTATCTGCGAAAAAACAAAATATACGATAGGCATTTGAACCGAATTGGATTCTGCACTCCCATATTTCTTCTGTCCCAATAAGTTTTTTGAAATACGAGGATGGGACGACATCCAAATCCTCTAACAGTCTGAGCACCCATGTTACCTTTTGTGCAACTTTTGAGGGTAAAGAATCAAGAAATCCTTGTATTGGACATTTACCATCAGCGGTTTTATAAAAAGCAACAATTCTGTTCACAATATTATGTTAACCTGCATGTTAACCTTTTGTCAAGCTGAAAAATCCGGAGGACGTTCTTCTAAGGAAATGCTTTGCGAAACTACGAAAGGATGTTTTGCAATTATGTTCAGGATTTCATCAAGATAATCCTTTATCCACATATCTCAACCGATTCTAACTCCTTAATTTCCGTTTCAAGATGCCTTAAAATCTCTATTTCTCCTTCAAGCTCCAAAAGCTGCATATCATTTGGCGCTGTATGTTTCACCCCTCCCCGCATGAGTTTATCAATGTCAACAGCAAGGTCTTTTGCCAATTTATTGACCTTTTCTCTTGTAACCCTGAGAGACTCCGCAAGGATACGCTTTTCCCTGTCAATGGCATTCTTTAAAAGGGGAATTACCGTGTCGGGAGAACCGCTTTTCAAAGATATGGTCTGCATGAGCAACACCTCCTTTTCCTTTATGATTCTATACTATAAGGACTTTATATTCAAATCTTTTCAACAAACTAATACGAACGCAATAAATGTCTTTATACTGCGTTGGACTCCTCGGAAAATCCTCAACATACCAATTTAAGTATGCCTGCGGTTTTCCTCGTCGTCCGCCTTGTCTAAAACCATTTCTTGCGTTCGTATGATGTAACTTTATTTAATGCGTTTGTATTATTCAACCCCTTGCTTATCCTGTTCTCTATTTCTTGGGCACTGGGTGATTAAGGGGTAATAGCAGTTTTTCTGTCAAGAAATGTGGGAAGCCGTCCCTCCTCAACTATTATTTTATTTTGTCATGCTGAACTGGGTTCAGCATCTTCAGGGTAGGCTTGCTTCAAAATCTCATATTTTTGGCGGGCAATCCCCACCATATAATTGTTTAATGGTATCTGACCCTATTATTTCCTATTATTTCGAATGGTATCTGACCCTATTATTTCGTTCACTCTTTAATTACATAAATTGCCTTTCCCGATATAGAAGGCTGATCTACCGGAGCCGCATACATTATAGCCCCTCCACCATACATAGGCATAGCGCCACCCACCATTGCATGTTTATCTCCAAGCGATGTAAGCAGCACTCCATTTGCTCCTATTTCTGCGGCCAATTCTTTCAGTTTTTTTACGGCATAGTTTGTCTTATCCTGTTTAGTCCAGCCGCTCTTTCCAGTAGCCTCAACAAATCCAATCACTTCATATTCTTTTGGCTCTTGTGAATAAAGTTTAATTGTTTCAAGACATGCCCGTCTTTCTGCCTGTGCGGATTCAGACATATTCTGCTGTATGGGCAGACAGATTGGAGGTCTTTTATTTCCTGTAATTATAACAGAGCCGCTTGCACATCCAGCAAGCAAAAGGATGATTACGAGAATGAGTCTAATTTGCATATACAATCCCTCCTTTTTATTTCCCCGCACCCTGAAAGTATCATGCTAAACTTGGTTCAGCATCTTCAGGGCAGGCTTGTTTCCTAATCTCATGCCTTTGGTGGGCAGAGCCCACCCTACTTACTATTTGAAGACTATACCTTTCTTTTTAAACCATTCTATCTGATAGAAATCAATGACCTTGTCTATGATATTAATGACATCAATGACATCAATGGAGTAAGCAGATGCCGGCCCTTTATCCCAATTCCTGACCGCATCTATGTCTGACCAATCATCAAAGGACACATCATGATCACTCGAAGTTTTAGCTTCCATTTGTTTCAGGTGTTTAGTCCTGTTGCATAGATCTCTGATGATTTCGAAAGAAACATCGTTATAAATTGCTTTGGAAAAACTTTCTGCGTCAGTGGATGGTGTTTTCCAAAGTTTCTTTTCGGGATTATATCCGGGAGCAATCCATTCACGGAGATGGTTTAATCCCATTATTACGTAGAGAAGAATTTCTACACTTTTTTGTTTACCTTTTTTGTAATTCTCCCATGCAGTATTGATTGAATAAAAAAACTCTTCAGGAGAATATATATCAAAGATTATATTCGTTCTTGGCATGAATTATATAAAGTTTCCCCTTTCTGGGGCCGCAGTGAACAGCTAACTCGTTCACAGACAATAACGGCGCTTTCCATTCAATTTTACATGTGCTCAGATTAAAGACAAATAGCAAAAACCTTTATTCAAAGGAATTTGCAGAGCTACCTATTTTTTAAAACCCTCAGGATAAAGGGGATAAAGGGATAAAGGATAAAGGAGGATAAAGGGGACGCAACCCTTTATCCCATCGGTATCTCTCCATCGCCCATATTATGTGCCTTCAGAAATAATCTCTTTAACTTCTGCAAAACCCTGCAAAGGGTAAAACAAAAGCAAGGCTGTGATAATTAAAATATGTCTCATATTACACTTCTGCATCTACTCGGATACGGGGACAGTCCCCTTATTGCTGCCCAAAACAGAGATTGCTTCAGCCGATGTCCATCGGCTTCGCAATGACATACACGGCGTGTTTATCTTGGTATTGCCTCTATCAGTTGACGCTCAAAAACTGCACAGATGCAAGGCGGAGCAAGGCTTCAAGCGAGGCATACTATGTCAGGTATGTTGAGCGCAGAAGCCGAAGCGACAACGCCGCAGATGGACGTTTTTCAGCGTCAACTCATTACTCTTCCAACGTTGACACATCCCCCGGCTCAACTCCAAGTTCCTTTGCCTTCAGCACTCGTCTCATAATCTTTCCGCTCCTTGTCTTTGGAAGCCATTCGGTAAATTCAACCTCTGACGGTATTGCAATCGGGCCGAGTTCTTTTCTCACCTGTTTCTTAATTTCATCCAGCAAAAAATCAGACGGTTTATATCCATGCTTCAATATCACAAATGCCTTTATAATTTCCCCCTTCAAGGCATCAGGCTTGCCTATACACGCAGACTCTGCAACTGCATAGTGAGAGACAATGGCGCTCTCTATTTCTGCTGTGCCAAGTCTGTAACCAGAAACCTTGATAACATCGTCAGCCCTTCCCATGAAAAAGAAATATCCGTCTTCATCCTGTCTTGCCATATCGCCTGCCAGATAAACATTACCAATGGTTTTCCAATACTGGCTGTATCTCTCAGGGTCTTTATAGATTGTCTTCATCATTGCAGGCCATGGTTTTTTTATGGTCATGAATCCGCCCTCATTTGCCGGCAAAGGGTTTCCGTTTCTATCAACAATGGCCGGCTCAATGCCGGGAAACGGCCTTGCAGCAGAGCCGGGTTTTAACTTCATGCACGGGAGAGGCGTTACCAATATCATCCCTGTCTCTGTCTGCCACCATGTGTCCATTATCGGGAGTTTATTTCCGGTAACCTTTCTGTACCAGAGCCATGCCTCAGGATTTATCGGCTCACCAACAGAACCAAGTATTTTGAGGCTTGACAAATCATACTTCTGAGGCCAGTCCTTGCCGTATTTCATGAGGAGTCTTATGGCAGTCGGTGTTGTATAAAATATATTTACGCCGTATTTTTCTATCAGGCCCCACCACCTGCCCGGGTCGGGATAATCAGGCGCGCCTTCTGCAAAAAGTATTGTTGCGCCGTTTAAAAGCGGGCCGTATACAATGTAGCTGTGCCCTGTAACCCAGCCCGGGTCTGCGGTGCAGAACATGATGTCTTCATCCTTTAAATCAAAGACCCATTTTGTTGTGATATATGTGCCGACCATGTAGCCGCCATGAACATGAAGCACACCTTTGGGCTTGCCTGTTGTGCCAGAGGTATAAAGCGTAAACAGCGGGTCTTCGGCATCCATCTGAACAGCATCAAATTTATGCGATGCCTTTGCCATTGCCTCGTGCCAGTAAATGTAAATCCCCCCGCACCCCCCTTTAGCAAAGGGGGGTGCGGGGGGATTTGGCTTCTGCCTTCTTACAACAACAACCTTTTCAACACTCGGACAATCTTTTACTGCTTCATCAACAATATTTTTCAAAGGTATGCACTTCGCCCTCTGATAGCCGCAGTCAGCGGTTATAACAACCTTTGCTTCGGCGTCATGAATCCTGCTCTGGAGCGCTGCTGCGCTGAATCCTGAATATACAAGGCTGTGCACAGCGCCAAGCCTTGCGCACGCAAGCATTGCGATAATCTGCTCAGGTATCCTCGGCATATAGATTGTTACCCTGTCCCCTTTTCTAATGCCAATCTCAAAGAGCATATTTGCGCATCTGTTTACATTTCTTAAAAGCTCATCATAGGTGATAATTCTCTCTGCGCCGTCCTCGCCAACCCATATAATTGCCGCCTTGTTCCTTCTCCATGACTTTACATGCCTGTCAAGACAGTTGTAGGCAATATTGCACTTGGCGCCGACAAACCAGCTTGCCCAGGGATGCTCCCATTTTAAGACCTTCTTCCACGGCTCGAACCACTCAAGCTCTTTTGCAATCTCTCCCCAGAATATTTCAGGGTTTTCTACAGCATGTTTATAGACCTTTTCGTAGTCTTTTATCCACGCCCTTTCAATAACATCCTTTGAAGGCTTAAAAACCTCTTCAACCTTCAACATGCTTTCAACATGTTCTTGCGCCATAATATCTCCTCCCTTTTCGACTTACACAATACAAAGCAGATGGGCGTTTTTCAGCGTGAACGCGCCAATATCGCCGCTGCCCTTGCAGCCTCTTCAGGGCTTGCAAACACAGGCAGGCCAGCCTCTTCAAACATTTTATTTCTCTTGTAGCTGTATTCCCCGCCAGGGCTGCATATTATCACAGGTTTTTTCAATTCTGCGGCAGCATCCGCCAGCATTCCTATAAGTTTATCCGTCAGAGTTGGCGGCCCCCATAATACCATAATTATAGCCGCATCATACTCAGCCATTCCCTCTTTGAGAACCATCGCATAATCGTCGTCTGTAACGCTGCCGGTAAGGTCAATCGGATTGCCTACAGCGCAGAACGCGGGCAGCTTTGACGCAAGTCTATTTTTAATCTCCTGAGACGGCTCGGCAACGACAAGTCCAAAATCGCCGCATGCGTCTGCAATGCTTGCGCCCATTCCGCCGCCGTCCGTCACAATCAAGACCCGTTTTCCGTCAGCAGGCTCTTGCTTGCTCAAAACCTTGCACGCATCAAGAAATTCGCTGTAACCCTTAACCTCGATCAACCCCGACTTTTTAAACGCTGCGCTGTAAATCTCATACCTTCCTGCGATTGCGCCTGTATGAGATTTGGCGGCAGACATGCCTGCCTCATGCCTGCCGACCTTTATGGCAAATACCGGCTTTTTCCGGGCGCATATTTTAGCAGCCTCTAAAAATCTTTTCCCGTCATCCACAGATTCCATATAAAGCCCGACAACATTTGTTGATTTATCTTCTGCGAGATATTCCAAGCAATCCGTTTCTCCCACATCCACCCTGTTGCCGTAGTTTATTATCCTTGCAACGCCAAGCCCTTCTGCTGAAAGCTCATCCATAATCGTGCCTGCAAATGAACCGCTTTGAGAGAGAATCGTCAAACCTCCGGGCTTTGGCCTTCTCACCCTTTCCCTTAAAACAAAAAATGTGTCAATCTTAGAAATATTGTCAAAAATCCCGAGACAATTCGGCCCGATAATCCTGATGCCTGTTTCTCCTGCAATCTTTTTCAGCTTATCCTCTATTTTCGCGCCTTCCTGGCCTATCTCTTTAAAACCGGCGCTTACAATAATTGCACCTTTAACCCCTTTTTTAACAATATCATTCATGGCATCTAAAACATGGGGTGCAGGTATGCAGAGGATTGCCATATCCAAATCTGCCTTTATATCAGTTACGGATTGATAACATTCCATCTCGTCAATGGATTTATATTTTGGATTTACAGGATATA
>JACPZB010000060.1 GCA_016195725.1 Deltaproteobacteria bacterium
CTCTCTCCGCCAGAAAACTACAATTACGAATTAAAAATTACGAATTTAAAATGATGGACTAATTCGTAATTCATAATTATTGTGGTTAGTATTGATAGCTGGGTCTTGCGCAATAGAAAGTTGCAAATCCCGCCAGGTCCGGAAGGAAGCAACGGTAGTAACATATTCTGTGTGCCGCAAGGGTGCCTAGCTATCAATAGTAACCATAAAAACAGTTAACAGTGAACAGTTATCAGTGAACAGTAAAAACTGATAACTGCTCACTGCTCACTGATAACTGATATGTCATATTTAGTCTTAGCAAGAAAATGGCGGCCGACTGTTTTTGAAAATGTTATAGGCCAGGGGCATGTTACCACAACCTTAAAGAATGCCATTGTCGGCAAAAGGATTGCCCATGCCTATCTTTTTTCCGGCCCAAGGGGCGTAGGCAAGACAACCATAGCCAGAATTTTGGCAAAGGCCCTGAACTGCGCAAAAGGCCCGACTCCATCGCCGTGCAACGAATGCCAGTCTTGCAAAGAAATAACCGGCAACATTTCAGTGGATGTTATTGAGATAGACGGGGCATCAAACACCAGCGTTGACAATGTAAGGGAAATTCGGGAAAACATTAAGTATCTTCCATCGTACGGCAAATACAGAGTCTATATAATAGACGAAGTCCACATGCTTTCCAATCAGGCATTCAATGCATTATTGAAAACATTGGAAGAGCCGCCCGCACATGCAATTTTTATTTTTGCAACAACAGAAGCCCATAAAGTACCAGCTACAATTCTTTCCCGATGTCAGCGGTTTGACTTTAAGCGCATATCCTTAAGAGAGATTCAAGAGCACCTTAAATTTGTTGCAAAAACAGAAGGAATCAGCATTACAGAAGGTGGCGTCTACATTATAGCAAAGGAGGTAGATGGCAGCCTTAGAGATGCCCACAGCCTGTTGGACCAGATAATAGCATTTGCCGGAACTGACATAAAAGAGAGCGATATTGTAGAGGCTCTTGGGCTTATGGACAGGACTTTACTGTTCCAACTGTCAGAGACTATAATTGATAGGAATGGCAATGAATGTTTAAAACTTATTGAAAAGGTATATAATTTCGGTTATGATTTAAAAAGATTCTGCCAAGTTCTCCTTGAACATATAAGGGATTTGGTTATTGTAAAGGTGGTGGAGGAACCAGAAGGCATTCTGGATAGCCCTGAAAATGAAATAGAGGAATTAAAAAGGCTTTCTAAAAAGGTAAGTCTTTTAAATCTGAAGTGGATGTTTGCGCTCCTGAGCAAAGGCTATGAAGATATATCCAGATCCCCATCCCCAAGATTTACATTAGAGATGACCCTCCTTAAGATGGTTCATCTGGAAAATCTTGAATCAATAAACGCCATCCTTGATAAGTTGGAGGAATTAAAGGCAAATAGCAGCAATTCTTCTGCTGCATTGGCTAAGAAGGAACTTGCGAATGAAGTAAAGACAGGAGTTTCATCTCTAAAAACAGCGGTGAATGCTTCTTTAGGAAATGGACAGTGGTCTGATTTCTTAGCTTTTATAAGAAAGAAAAAGCCAGCATTGGCTTCGCATATAGAACTGGTGAACCCAGCTTTTACGGAAGAAGGCGTTACCTTGAATATAAAAGATGGACCGTATTATGTCTATCTTTCAGAAAACAAGAAATCTCTTGAACAGCTTTTAAATGAATTCTTTGAAAGAAAAATTTTCATAGCTATTCAGGTTGACGAAAATACTGCTATGCCTTCGAAAATAAAAGGAGATGATACTATTATAAAAGAGGTTATGAAGACCTTAGGTGGCAGAGTAGTAGAAGACCGCAGGAGGGCAAATGTATAAAGGCATGGGAAATATCTTAAAGCAAGCAAAGGTGATGCAGGAAAAGATGGCTGAGATTCAGAAGGAGCTTGCAAATAAGACCGTAGAGTTTTCATCAGGCGGCGGTATGGTTAGTGTTACAGTAAACGGAAGGCAAGAATTGGTGTCTATGAAGGTAGAACCATCTGTAGTGAACGTGAATGATGTGGAAATGCTTCAGGATTTGATTGTGTCAGCAGTAAATGGAGCAATAAAAAGATCACGGGAAATGATGACGGAAGAAATGGGGAAGGTTACCGCAGGCTTGAATATTCCGGGGTTGTTTTAAATACAACTAAGAATTACGAATTAGGAATGAGGAAAGAGCATTTAAGAGTTTAAAAATTCATAATTCGTAATTCCTAATTCATAATTTTATTTCATTATGACCTATTATGCTGAACCTATAATACGCCTGATCAGAGAGTTTTCAAGGCTTCCAGGGGTGGGAGAAAAGACCGCTTCTCGTTTTGCCTTTTATGTGCTTAATGCAAATAGAGAATATGCTCAAAATCTTGCAAAGAGTCTGGTTGATGTGAAAGAAAAGATAATGCTGTGCTCAAGTTGTCACAGTCTCTCTGATAAAAATCCATGTGCGATATGCAGCGACAATTTCAGGAGAGACGATGTAATCTGCGTAGTAGAGGATGTAAAGGATATGGTGGCTATTGAAAAAATGGGCGGCTTTAAAGGCAAATATCATATACTGCACGGAGCGCTTTCTCCGCTTAAGGGCATAGGGCCGGATGATATAAAGCTTAATGGACTGCTGGACAGGGCATGGCAAGGTGTGATAAAAGAAATAATTTTGGCGACCAATTCGGATATAGATGGGGAAGCGACAGCTCTTTATATAACCAGATTGTTGAAACCAACTGGAATAAGAATTACCAGGATTGCAACCGGCATTCCTGTTGGAAGCGATCTTGAGTATATAGACGGCGCAACGCTTGTAAGGGCAATGGAAGGAAGACGGGAGATGTGAAGACAGTAAGCAGTAAGCAGTATGTATATAGCCTTGCATAATTAAAGCGTCATTGCGAGGAGCGGAGCGACGAAGCAATCTAATTGCGTTAATCGGAGGTTGCTTCGCTTCGCTCGCGATGGCATGTAGTGATGTTTATGCAAGGCTATATAGTAAGCAGTTAAGGAAGGTGGAGATTACAATGGCTTATATTGAGATACGATGGCACGGCAGGGCGCAGCAGGGCATAGTAACCGCTGCAAAGATTCTCGGAGAGGCTTGTTTGAGGATAGGCAAATATGTCCAGGCCTTCCCTGAATTCGGCCCGGAAAGGATGGGGGCGCCTGTCGCGGCATACAACAGGATTTCGGATGAGCCTATACGACTGCACTGCCGTGTGACAGAGCCAAAGTATGTACTCATAGCTGACCCTACTCTTATAGGCATGGCCTTGTCAGGCGGGCTTGAGGCTTCAAGCGGGGTAACAGATGGCGCTTCTGACGATGCAGTCTTTATAGTAAATACGCCGAAAAGTCCGGAGGAGATGCGCGCTGAGCTTGGACTCAAAGGTAAAAGGGATCACGTCTATACGTTGGATGCTTCAAAGATATCTCTTGAGGCTATCGGTAGGAATATGCCAAATACGCCTATGCTTGGCGCATTGGCAAAGGCAACCGGTGTTATTACGCTTGATGCGCTTATGGATAATTTTAAAGAGAATTACTCAAAGAAGTTCAGTTCAAAGGTTGTAGAAGGCAATGTTGCTGCGATGAATAAAGGGTTTAACGAGGTTAAAGGGGAATAGATATGCAGGAGAAAAAAAACCTCCCCATCGGGGGAGTTATAACAAAGGGCGGAACAGCCCATGAATATGTGACAGGCGGATGGAGAAAGCTAAGGCCTGTGCTGGACAAGGGTAAATGCACCAACTGTCTTATTTGCTGGGTCATGTGTCCGGATTCTGCTGTCATAGTGGAAGATGGCAAGATGATAGGGTTTGATATGGAACACTGCAAGGGCTGCGGCATATGCGCCGAAGAATGCCCTGATAAGGTCAAGGCTATTAAGATGGAAGAGGAGGCCGGCTGATCATATGGCAACAACAATAAAAACGACAAAGGGGCAGGCAGGGCTTACAGGAAATTCTGCAATTGCCTATGCTATGAAACAGATAAACCCGGATGTATGCGCAGCTTATCCCATAACCCCTTCCACCGGGGTCGTGGAAGAATTTTCGAGCTATGTTGCGGACGGCGATGTTGACACGGAGTTTATAACCGTTGAGAGCGAACATTCTGCCATGAGCGCCTGCATAGGCGCATCTGCCGCAGGCGCAAGGGTTATGACAGCCACATCTTCGCAGGGGTTGGCGCTTATGTGGGAGATGCTCTATATCGCTTCAGGCATGAGGCTTCCCATTGTGCTTACGGATGTGAACCGCGCCCTTTCGGCTCCGATCAATATCCACTGCGACCATTCAGATTCCATGGGAGCGCGTGATTCAGGCTGGATTCAACTCTATTCTGAGACAGTTCAGGAGGCATATGATAATTTGTTTCAGGCAGTGAGGATAGCTGAAAATGAAAATGTGCTTCTGCCTGTGATGGTCTGTCTCGACGGTTTTATAACAAGCCATGCAATTGAAAATATCTCTCTTATTGATGACGCAGATGTAAAAGAGTTTATAGGGGAATACAAGCCGGAGCATTCTCTGCTTGATACAGACAATCCTGTTACATACGGGGCAATGACGCTTCCCGATACCTACATTGAATTCAAACATCAGCAGTCGGAGGCTATTGTCCGCGCAAAGGATGTGGTCTCTAAAATCGGCATGGAATTTGGAAAGAAGTTCGGCAGAGAATACGGCCTTATGGAAAAATACAGGCTGGATGATGCAGAGGCAGCCATTGTAATATTCAGCTCTGCCGCCGGCACTACCAAAGTCGCAGTTGACGAACTAAGGAAGGCGGGCAAAAAGGTCGGTATTTTACGACCAAGACTTTTCAGGCCGTTCCCCTTTAAAGAGATAGCGGATGCGCTCAAGAATGTGAAGGCTGTAGCAGTGCTTGACCGTGCTGATTCAATGAACGGTTTTGGCGGCCCGCTCTTTAACGAGGTTCGTTCTGCGCTCTATGAATTGGAAAAGCGTCCAAAGGTTGTGGGCAGGATATTCGGTCTGGGCGGAAGAGACTATAAGGTAAAGGATGCAGCAGGGGTGTTTGAAGAGTTGCTGAAAGTCGCAGAGACAGGGAAGGTTGAGGCTTTGACGAAGTATATTACCATGTAATCAGACCACAGACTTAAGGCTTAATGAGGGGGAATCATGGCTACACTTAAAGAGCTTTCAAAAAGAGATGAGCTTTTCTCAGGCGGACATAGGCTTTGCTCAGGATGCGGCATTCCTCCGATAGTGAGGCTGCTATTAAGAGCGGCTAACGGCCCTGTAGTTGCTACTACTGCAACCGGATGCCTTGAGGTTGGCACGACCATATATCCATATACTGCATGGCGAATACCGTGGATACACTCAGCATTTGAAAATGCCGCTGCTAATATAAGCGGCATAGAGACTGCATATAAGGCGTTTAAAAAA
>JACPZB010000051.1 GCA_016195725.1 Deltaproteobacteria bacterium
CACAACCGGAGCGCTCTTCCTGTGCATCGGCCTTATCTACGAGAGAACCCATACTAGAGAACTGGCTAAATACGGCGGTCTGGCAAAGGCAGTGCCGATATATACCACATTCTTTGCCATATTCACGCTTTCTTCGCTGGCAATTCCGGGGACAAATTCATTTATCGGAGAATTGCTTATTCTGGTAGGCGCATTCGGTTATAACATGATAATTGCAGGCCTTGCAGTTCTTGGCGCGGGGCTGGGCGCAGCATATCTGCTCGGCATGTATCGCACCGTCGCCCTCGGCGAGATGAGCGGGCTTGTGAAAAAGGCATGGGATGTTAATTTCAGGGAAATAACCGTAATGCTCGCCCTTGCCATATTTGTCTTCTGGATAGGTTTTTATCCTAAGCCGTTTTTGAATGTAATGCATGCATCGGTAGGGCATTTGCTTGAGCAGATTCACGCTACAGCTTACCATTAAACAAGATTCTTCGCTTCGCTCGGAATGACAAAACCAGCATATGTCATTGCGAGGCGGAGCCGAAGCAATCTCTACTTTGAAACAGGAACGAGGGAACTATGAAATTTGACATTATAAATATATTGGCCAGCATGCCGGAGATAGTCGTAATCTCCGCTGCATGTCTCCTGTTGATGGTTGACCTGTTTTTACGCAAGGGGCAGAAGCGCATTATTGCGTATCTCTCCCTGATTGTTATCCTCATAGCAGCAGGCGAAACCCTGCGGCTATCGGACGGCAATATTCAAGTTTTTTACAGGATGTTTGCTGTTGACGGTTTTTCCGCATTTTTTAAGATGCTCTTTTATCTGTCAACAGCCCTGTGCATACTCATTTCCATTAACTACGCAAAGATTGAGGATATTGAACACGGCGAATATTATATCCTTATGCTCTTTGCCTTAAGCGGCATGATGCTCATGGCCTCTGCCGTTGATTTAATCAGCATCTATGTGGGCCTTGAGCTTATGGCCATTTCAGTCTATGCGCTTACCGGCTTTATGAAGAGGTCTGTCCGTTCGAACGAGGCGGCCATGAAATATGTAATCCTCGGCGCTGTTTCATCCGGCATACTCATTTACGGTATATCCCTTGTGTATGGCCTTACAGGCACGACCCAGTTAAAAGACATAGCCGGCGTCTTACGAGGCCAGGCAAATATAGATACCGGCCTTATCCTTGCCATTATTTTTCTCGTGGCGGGATTTGGTTTCAAGGTGGCCGCTGTGCCGTTTCACATGTGGGCGCCGGATGTGTATGAAGGGGCGCCGACTCCGATTACAGCCTTTATGTCAGTCGGGCCAAAGGCAGCGGCATTCGCAGTTTTCCTGAGGGTTTTTATGGATGCGCTGGCTCCTGTGGCAGCAGACTGGACGGCAATTATTGCAGTCATTTCTGTGCTGACCATGGCCATTGGCAGTTTTGTCGCCCTTGTCCAGACCAATATAAAGAGGATGCTGGCGTATTCAAGCATTGCCCATGCAGGCTACGGCCTTCTGGGTTTTGTGGCAGGAGGCAGGGACGGAATCGCCGGAGTCATGCTCTATATGTTGATTTATACCTTTATGAATATCGGCATCTTTGGGGCGATTATCACGATGAGGAAGGGGAATGTCCTTGGCGAGGATATCAGCGACTACACAGGTTTGGCCAAAACCAATAAAGGCATGGCGCTCTTGATGCTCATCTTTCTATTTTCCCTTGCAGGCATCCCGCCGCTCGCAGGTTTTATAGGCAAGTTCTATATATTCATGGCCCTTATCCACAAAGGGTTTATATCCCTTGCAGTAATTGCTGTTTTGATGAGCGCAGTATCCGCATACTTCTATATCCGCATTGTCATGCTCATGTATATGAAAGAGCCTGCCCACAATTTCAATCTTGCACAGACGCCTGCCACCCGCCTTGTCCTCGCAATAGCTGCCTTTGGCACAATTGTCATTGGCATCCTCCCCTCATGGTTCATAGATATAGTCCAGAGAGCGGTGTTTGGATAAATAATAGATTATCTTAAATGGGATGTGCCACCATTATCTCCACCAGTATCTCCTCTTTTTGCACTCCTATTTTTAATGACAAGAAAGTAGACCTGACCCCCATGACAACCTGACCCCCATGACAACCCCCATGACATGATTTTGGCAAAACAGGATGATGAGTGAAACACGAGATCAAAATGTGTTCCATTACGCTTTTAACAATCCAGTTACTTCTCAAGATCCATTTGGACTATATAGTTCTTGCCAAAATAATCTTTTGTGTAATATAGCATCAGGAGCGGTTTGTGTAGTTTTCTGTGTACCTTTTATAGAAAATCCACCTGGGGCTATAACTTGCGATCTCTTTTGCTATACTTATTTTTCGGACAGAATGGGGTCAGGTCTACTTTCTTGACATTACAGATTGATTATACAGATTGATTGTGCTATATTTTTTCCATGTCCAGACCATTACGAAATGACCAAATGACAAGAAAGTAGACCTGACCCCATGCTCCTCATGCTCCTATGCTCCAGTTTGGAGTTGATTTCGCAAAATGTCAAGCAGCCTGCACTACTGTAGCAGAGGCTTTTTGTCCACAGAAATGTGAATAAGTCAGAAGGAAGTTAAATGGCAAATAGATTGACATGGAAAACAATAATATCTTATGCAATCTGCTTAGTGTTACTATTTATACTTATAGAAGTAACGATGGGAATTACAGTTGGAGTGCTCAGTGGTATTATAATTGGGACTGATAAAGCAACTCAAGAAGATATATCTAAAATTCTGCAAGAAAGGGATATCAAAGAAATAGATATTCCCAAGTCTATTTTTAGCGATGATGAGTGGTATAAAAATTTACCTCCCGAAGTTCAAAAGGATTTAAAAACTGTGGTTAAACGAAACCTACAGGAGATTAACTGGTTTGGTGTAACTCTTTTCGTCAGTGCATTTGTTTTTGCGGTAGTTGGCTTTCTCTGTGGTTTTATTAATAAGGATTATACTTTGGTTGGGTTTTTCGTGGTTATAAGTTTCCTTCTTAATAATCCCATTGTGAGATTCCCCTATGCTAAGGATTTAGGCTTACTCCAAAAGTTTATCGTTGTTGCTGTAGCTCAATTCGGCATTTGTTATTTATTTGGATATTTAGGCACGTTGCTTGGTAGAAAATGTCCTGTCCGCCCGTCCGCAAGCCCCATCCGCCTCTGATTGAGCAACTTTCGCAAAAAAACTGCCGTTATTTTAACCTTTCTGCTGTAATTCTTTTCTCCTCATCCCAACCTTTCTACATTTTTCTTAACCACCTTCCAAAATTTTCATTAGGGCTTTGTCTTTGAGCGCACCTCTCCTGCGGACAGTCTTTTTTCCCCTCACCCTGACCCTCTCCCGCAAGGGGAGAGGAAACGTTAAAGAGGTCTACAGCCTCAAATGGCAAAATGGGCAAAATGGGGTCAGGTCTACTTTCTTGTCATTGCAGATTGATTGTGCTATACTTTTTTCATGTCCCGCCCATTACGCATAGAATATCCCGGCGCAGTTTACCATATAACCTCGCGTGGCAATGAAAAGAAGGCTGTCTTCAAAGACAAGTCAGATCGGGAGGCATTCCTTAAAGTCCTTGCTCAAGTCAATAAACGCTACAACTGGCTCTGCCATGCCTACTGTCTCATGGATAATCATTATCACACTCTCGTAGAAACCCCTGACGGCAACCTATCCATAGGCATGAGGCAGTTAAACGGCGTCTATACCCAGACATTCAACAGGCGGCACAAGAGACCCGGCCACCTGTTTCAGGGAAGATACAAAGCCATTCTTATCCAAAAAGACAGCCATCTCCTTGAAGTCTGCCGCTACATCGTCCTGAATCCTGTTCGGGCGCGAATAGTAGAACAGCCTGGAGATTGGAAATGGAGCAGCTATCTTGCCACATCAGGAAGAGAAAACCCCCATCCTTGTCTTACTCGGGATTGGATACTCAATCAATTCAGCAGAACAAGAGTGAAGGCCGAGAAAGGATACCGGCAATTCGTGAATTTAGGGATTGGGAAAGAAACAATCTGGACCGAAGTGAAGGGTCAGGCTATACTTGGAGAAAACGAATTTGTGAATGGACTCATAGAGCATATCAGAAAACACAAAGACATACCCGACATTCCGAAAAGCCAGCGGTATGTGAGCCGACCATTGCTTGAAAAGATTTTCTCCAATGAATTTTTGCAGGATAAGGTTAAGAGAGACAAGAAGATAGCCGAGGCTGTTGAAAAATATGGATATAGGCAGCGTGAGGTTGCTGATTATCTGGGCATGTATTTTACTTCGGTGAGCAGAATTTTGAAGCGAAATAATTAAATGGCAAGAAAGTAGACCTGACCCTACTATGCTACTATGCTACTATGCCACCTTTTTATACGCCAAATAAGTAACGGCATATCTCCCTTGACACAAGAATTGCGGTATGATAGAAGGTAATACCAGAGGTATTGAGCATGAGCACAGTAAAAGTGGCCATTACTTTGGATAAGGATTTGCTTAAGCATCTGGATCGGCTGGTGAAAAACCATCTGTTTGAAAACCGTAGCCGCGCTATTCAGGAGGCTGTGAGCGAAAAAATTGCCCGGCTGGAACGCAGCCGCTTATCGCGGGAATGCGTAAAACTTGACCGGAGATTTGAGCAGAGTATGGCAGAGGAGGGCATGTCGGCTGAGGCGGAAGAATGGCCAGAATACTGAGAGGAGATATTGTATGGGCCGACTTGAATCCGACGCGGGGACAGGAGCAGGCTGGCCAACGTCCGGTGCTGATAATCAGCCACGATGTATTCAATGAACATTCTGGCACAGTTATAGCGGTTACGCTTACAAGCCAGCCGCAAAAGGCAGGCTTTCCCCTTACACTCGAACTGTCCCATCCAAAACTTCCTAAGAAATCGTGGGTTAAAATCAGCCAAATCCGAACTCTTTCAATCGAACGCTTGGGCGATAAAATAGGACGGGCGTCAGCAGAAGAACTGGGGCAGGTAATTGAAGGATTGAATGAGATAATAGGCGCGTAACAAATCACTCGAGCGGACAGCGAAAACGCCGCCGCTGATTTCAAATATTGGCGCATCAACGGAAATCACATTATGAGCATCTCACATAACATTCTCTCCCCTGCAAAGGTAAATCTCTTTTTAAGGGTTCTGCGGAAAAGGGATGACGGATACCATGATATCGTCTCTCTTATGCAGCATATTTCCCTCTATGACGAGATTGTTTTAGATGTGGGAGAGGGAAATGGGATTTTTATGGAGTGCGATGAAAAAAATATTCCACTGGATAATACAAACCTCGCATTCAGGGCAGCAGAGGCGTTTTTAGATAGAACAGGCCTGAAAAGGCGGGTATGCATAAAGATGAAAAAGCGTATCCCTGTTGGCGCAGGGCTCGGCGGAGGTAGTAGCAATGCGGCCTCTGTTTTAATGGGCTTAAATGAAATAACCGCATCAGGTCTTTCCGGAGACGAGCTTATGAAAATTGGCGCAGGACTTGGCTCGGATGTCCCTTTCTTTATATTGCGCGGTTCTGCCATAGCCTCTGGCAGGGGTGAGAGGCTGGAAGGGATAAAGATTCATAGGTTCTGGTATGTGCTCATTAATCCGGGCTTTCAGGTTTCAACAGCGTGGGCGTATAAAAATTTGAACTTGACAAAAAACATCGAGGATATTAACATTACGATTTCAAAAGTTTTGCCCCTTTTCAGCGCAGACGGATTGAGGGATAGTCATGCGCTTAAGGGTTTTTTAATAAATGACCTTGAAGATGTAACTATCAAAAGGTATCCCGAAATTAACGGGTTAAAGAATGCCTTAACTGATAGAGGGGCGTTTGCAGCGCTGATGTCTGGGAGCGGGCCGACAGTATTCGGCATATTTGACGAGGAGAGGGCAAGAAAGGCCTTTGAACAGATAAAGAAACAACCCCAATTCAAAAAGATGTCTGTTTTTGTGGCACAAGGGATAGGTTAAAGTTTCAAGATGCAAGTCGCAAGTTGCAAGTAAATACTTGAATCTTGAAACTTGTATCTTGAGACTTATTTTTTGGGGCGTCGTCAAGCGGTAAGACACAGGATTTTGATTCCTGCATTCGGAGGTTCGAATCCTCCCGCCCCAGCCAGAAAGACAGTTGTCAGTGAACAGTGACCAGTTATCAGTTCAAAAACAAAAACTGATAACTGATAACTGATAACTGATAACTGATAACTGACATGCTTGATAAACTCAAAATCTTTACAGGAAATTCAAATCCGGCGCTTGCCATGGATATATGCAAGCACCTTGGCGTACTTCTGGGAAAGGCTGAGGTGAAGAGTTTTAGTGACGGTGAGGTGTGCGTAGAAATTAAGGAAAGCGTCAGGGGGATGGAGGTATATGTAATCCAGTCCACCTGCACTCCGGTAAATAAGAACCTGATGGAACTCCTGATTATGCTTGATGCGCTTAAAAGGGCCTCCGCTTACGCCATAACAGCGGTTATTCCTTATTATGGCTATGCAAGGCAGGACAGGAAGGTTGCCCCAAGGACGCCCATCACATCCAAGCTTGTTGCAGACCTTATAACCGTTGCCGGCGCGACAAGGGTTTTGTGTATGGACCTGCATGCCGGACAGATACAAGGTTTTTTTAATATCCCTGTTGATAACCTGTATGCCACGCCGGTGTTGCTGGAGCATATACAAAAAAACTATAGAGACAATACCGTAATAGTATCGCCTGATGCAGGCGGTGTTGAAAGGGCAAGGGCGTTTGCAAAAAGACTTGGTACCAGTTTTGCTATGATAGATAAAAGGCGGCCGGCGCCGAATGTGGCTGAGATTATGAACATAATAGGAGATATAGACGGAAAGATTTGCATACTTCTTGATGACATGATAGATACGGCAGGAACAATTACTCAAGGGGCAGAAGCCCTTATGAAACAAGGCGCAAAGGAAGTTTATGCATGCTGCACCCACCCTGTGCTTTCAGGGCCTGCCATAGGCAGATTGAAGAAGTCCTCTATAAAAGAGGTGCTTGTGACTAACACTATTCCTTTAAGCGATGAGGCAAAAAGTTTAAATAAGATAAAATCCCTCACGGTGGCGCCGCTTCTGGGAGAGGCAATAAAGAGGATACACTACGGCGAGTCGGTTAGCTCGCTTTTTGTATAAATATAAAATTACAAAACTCAAAAGTCAAAACTCAAAGCTCAAAACTATAACTCAAAGCCTTAAAACTGGTTTAAAAAGTTTTGAGTTTTAAGGTTGTGGTTTTGACATTTGACATTTGAGTTTTGAGTTAAAATGGAGGAACAAAATGGAACAGGTAGAATTAACAGCCCAACAGAGGACTGGCTTGGGAAAAGGGGCGGTCAAAAAATTAAAAAGAGAAGGGCTCATACCCTGCGTTCTTTACGGACCCGCTTCCAAAGAGACAACACCGTTGGTTATTAAGACATTAGATTTGAGCAAAGCCCTTGCTACAGAGGCAAAAGGGAATGTCCTTGTCAATCTCAAGATAGAAGGCGACAAAAAGAAGGCGAGGAGAGTAATGTTCAGAGGTTTCCAAAGGGACCCCTTGAAAAGGAATATTATTCATGTTGATTTATATGAGCTGATGATGGACCACAAAATAACTGTGGATGTGCCGATACACCTTACTGGCAAGGCTCAAGGTGTTGCGCTGGGCGGCATATTGCAGCATGAAGCAAGGACATTAAAGATAGAGTGTCTGCCGAATCAGATACCGGATAAGATAGATGTTGATGTTGCCCATCTTGCCATCGGGCATTCTATTCATGTAAAGGATATCGCTTTGCCGCAAGGTTTAAAGGTAGAGGGCGACCCAAATACAACCATTGCACTTGTCACAGCGCCGACCGCTGAAGTTGAGGTAAAGACCGCTGAAGAGGCAAAGGCAGAGATAGCAAAGAGCTTTGAGGTAAAAGAGGAAGAGAAGAAGGAAGAGACTAGGGAAGCGGCGGGGAAGGAAGAGAAGAAGAAATAATGAACGGGTCAAGGGGCAAGATAAAAAACATGCCCCTTGCTACTTGACCCTTGACCCTGCTCTTATGATGCTCATCGTCGGACTCGGCAATCCCGGGACAAAATACAAAGACACACGGCACAATATAGGTTTCATGGCAGTTGATTGTCTATCAGAGGCCAATTCCATAAACTTGTCCCGTTATGTATTTAAACGGGAACTGAGCAAAAAAGATTTTTCAAGTAAATGGGCTAAAGGGAGTGTCGCAGGCAAAGAAGTAATTTTGGCAAAGCCGC
>JACPZB010000052.1 GCA_016195725.1 Deltaproteobacteria bacterium
ATCAGAAGATGGCAAAGCAGATTAAGAATACCGGATTTAGCTATGTGGGCATATCCTTTGACGGCATTGGCGAAGTGAACGATAAATTCAGAGGCATGGAAGGCGCATTTGACCTTGCCCTGCGCGGGGTTAAGAACTGCATGGAGGTTGACCAAAAAGTTGGCTTGAGGCTCACGCTCACCAGAAGAAATTATGAAGACCTGCACAACATCTTCGACTTCATTGAGAAGGAAGGCATCCAGCGGGCATGTTTCTATCATCTCGTGTATGCAGGCAGAGGGAGCGATCTGAGAAAAGACGATCTTTCCCACGAAGAGAGCAGAAAGGCGATAGATATAATCCTTGAAAGAACCATGGACTTTTATAAGAGGGGGCTGAAAAAAGATATCCTTACCGTGGATAATCATGTGGACGGCCCTTATCTCTACATGAAGCTGAAACAGATTGACCCAAAGCGCGCTGAAGAGATTTATAAACTCATGGAATGGAACGGCGGCGGCGCATTCTCTTCAGGCGTTGGCATCGGCAACATTGACTTTAACGGCAATGTTCATGCAGACCAGTTCTGGCAGGACCATACATTCGGCAATGTCAGAAAGAGGCCGTTTCCAGAGATATGGATGGATACCTCTGATGTGCTCATGAAAGGGCTTAAAAATAGGGTGCCGCTTTTGAAAGGCCGCTGTGCCGATTGCAAGTGGATAAAGATCTGCGGCGGCTCATTCAGATACAGGGCAGTTAAGGTCTATAACGACCCGTGGATGCACGACCCGGCATGTTATCTCACGGATGAGGAGATCGGGATTGGGGAGAAGAAGAAAGTAGCGTAGCGGTGTAGAAAGGTAAAATTACATGGCGAAGCTTTCCAAAGAAATTCAGAAATGGATAGATATAGCGCAAGAGGATTTGGAGGTTGCGAGGGAGTTGTTTAAATCGGGCAGATATTTATACAGCGCCTTTTTTTGCCAGCAAGCGGTTGAAAAGATTTTTAAGGCAATTATATCTTTTAAAACGAATGAAGAGCCCCCGTATATTCATGACCTTGTTATGTTGGCGGAGAAGGCAGGTTTTCATGGGGTCAAGGAAAAGCTCAAGATGTTGACATTGCATTACATCAAGGCGCGATATGATGAGGAAAGAAAAAATCTTCCGGCGCATAAGAAGACAGTATGCAGGGAATTATTATCCTTTGCTGAAGAGGTTTTGAAATGGTCTTCAATGAGATTCAAATAAGAAATATTGCAAGAAAAGCAGTAACAAAGCTAAAAGACACCTATCCTGTAGCTGCCGTCATTTTATTCGGTTCCTATGCAAAAGGGTCGGCGCAGGAGAGGAGTGATATAGACCTTGCATTTATTTCTGATAAGTTTCAAAGAATGACTGACTACAAAAGGTCATTTGTCCTCTTGGATATTCTTCATCAGATCAGACTTCCCGAATTAAAGGATATTGAACCAATCGGGCTTACCGGAAAGGAATATGAAAATCCCAAGAAATTTTCTATGGCTTCCGAGATAAGAAAAACCGGGAAAATGATTTGGAAAAGGAGGTAAGGATATGAACAAAAAAAATCTGGTTATACAAATATATGCCTATCTTGTTGCATTTAGCGCCGTGATTTGTTTGAGCATTACCACAGGAGTTGCAATTTATTCGGTGATAGGTATTGTTTCACCAGAGACGACTATTAACGCTTGGAAGTGGGAACCAGTCAGTTCCTTTGAACGATTTAAGAAATCTAAAGAAGGATGTGTGTCTGACAATAAAAAAGTTTTGCCTGATGATGCAACACTTCAGAAAATGTACGAGGAGGAAAAGAGGCTTGTTATCCTTGGAGAACAACGTAGTTCTATCCAGACACTACTCTATACTTCAATAATTGCGGGTGTTTCCTTTGTCTTATTTCTTATTCACTGGAACCTTGGCAAAAGATTGAGAAAGGAAGAAAACTAACCCATGTCTTTCCCCAAACACCGCCCTCGGCGGCTCCGAAAAAACGAGACGATACGAAAGATGGTCAGAGAGACGACCCTCTCTGTTGATGACCTGATATTGCCGCTTTTTGTGACCTTTGGCAAAGGCGTCAAAAATGAGATCAAGAGTATGCCTGGACATTATCAGTTGTCCGTTGATAATCTCGCCAAAGAGATTAAGGAGATAAAAACTCTCGGCATCCCGGCCGTGATTTTATTCGGCATACCTGAACATAAAGACGAAGTCGGCAGCGAGGCATATAACACAAAAGGCATTATTCAACAGGCAATAAAAGCAATTAAGAATAAAGCCCCTGAACTGATGGTGATTACAGATGTGTGCATGTGCGAGTATACATCTCACGGACATTGCGGCGTCATAAAGCACGGCGATGTGGATAATGATGCAACCCTGGAGCTTCTTGCAAAGGAGGCATTGTCTCACGCAAAGGCCGGCGCGGATATGGTTGCCCCCTCAGACATGATGGATGGAAGGGTTGGCGCAATAAGAAAGATTTTAGATGAGAATAATTTTAACCGCTTGCCGATTATGAGCTATGCCGCAAAATACGCCAGCGCATTCTACGGCCCTTTCAGAGAGGCAGCGGAATCAACGCCGGAGTTCGGCGACAGAAGGTCATACCAGATGGACCCTGCAAACAGCGATGAGGCGTTGCGGGAAGTTCGGCTTGATATAGAAGAGGGCGCGGATATTGTTATGGTAAAGCCCGCGCTGCCGTATCTTGACATTATACGGAGGATAAAGGATGAATTAAAATATCCGGTTGCTGCGTATAATGTGAGCGGAGAATTTGCCATGATTAAGGCAGCAGAACAGCTTGGCTGGATGGACGGTCAAAGGGCAATGATGGAAAGCCTTGTTTCTATTAAAAGGGCAGGCGCGGATTTGATATTGACATATTTTGCAAAAGAAGCGGCTAATATTATAGGAAGGTGATTACTATGCACAGTGCAATGCCAAAAGGCCATCCCCACCAGGTTCCGGGGCCTGCCCCTGCAGGTTTTAAGCAGGGGATGGAAGGAAAACCGGCAGCGGAAAAAAAATGGCTTCCCAAGCTCATCGCGTGGGAGGTAACGCGGTCATGCAATCTGGACTGCATCCACTGCAGGGCAGCGGCGAGATTCGGCCCATATCCGAACGAACTTAAGACAGAGGAGTGTCTTGCGTTTCTTGACGATGTGGCAAAGGCGTTTCCGAGTTTTATTATAATACTCACTGGCGGCGAACCCATGCTGAGGGGAGATATCTGGGAGATTGCAGCCCACGGCACAAAACTCGGTTTAAGAATAGTTATGGCGCCGTGCGGTTTTCTTGTAACTGAGGAGACGGCGAAAAAGATGAAAGAGGTTGGCATCCAGCGGGTGAGCTATTCCATAGACGGCCTCAATGCCGAAAGCCACGATAATTTTCGCCGTGTAAAAGGCGCATTTGACAGCGTGATGAAGGCCATAGAAAATTCCAAGAGGGTCGGCCTTGATTTTCAGGTCAATACCACCATAACAAAACACAATCTCCACGAGCTTCCGCAGATATTGGACATGGTGATTAAGCTCGGCGCCAAGGCGCACCATCCGTTTCTGCTTGTTCCCACAGGAAGAGGCGCAGAATTGAAGCATCTGGAAATACCTCCTGAAGAATATGAAAAAACCCTGACATGGTTTTACAATATGAGAGACAAGGTGCCGATCCAGTTCAAACCCACTTGTGCTCCGCACTACTATCGGATATTCCGGCAGCACGAAAGGGAAAAAGGAATCACGGTAAAGCCGGAGACTCACGGCCTTGACGCCATGACCAAAGGGTGCATGGGCGGACAGTCATTCGCATTCGTGTCTCATACCGGAAAGGTTCAGATATGCGGATTTTTAGATGTTGAATGCGGCGATATAAGAAAAGAGCCGTTCAGCAAAATATGGGAGACATCAAAGGTATTTAAGGAAATGCGGGCATGGGATGATTACAAGGGGAGATGTGGATACTGTGAGTTCAGAAAAGTATGCGGCGGCTGCAGGGCAAGGGCGTATGCCTTTACAGGAAATTATATGGAAGAAGAGCCGTTCTGCACATACCAGCCAAGTGAGGCAGCGAAACAAATAGGAAGTAAGAGATAGTGGTTGTTCAACTCAAAATTCAAATGTCAAAGGAAACAACTCAAATCTCAAATCTCAAAAGTCAAAACTATAACTTAAAACTCAAAACTTCTAATTTTTAGTTTTAAGGCTTTGCGTTTTAGTTTTGAGATTTGACATTTGAGTTTTAAGTTTAAGTAATTTATGGATGCGGTAGATAAAAAAATCTTGAACATCATTCAGACAAAGTTTCCCATTATTCAAAAGCCATACGAGGCAATAGGTAAAGAGGTTGGTATTTCAGAGGCAGAGGTGATTACCCGGCTTGGGAATTTGAAGAAACAAGGTATCATCCGCAGGATAGGCGCTACCTTTGACCCAAGAAAGCTTGGTTTTGTAAGCTCTCTGTGCGCTGCCAAAGTTCCCCCTGAAAAGATCAAAGAGTTTGTAGATGTTGTCAACTCATATTCCGGCGTAACCCACAACTATGAAAGAGACAATGAATACAATATCTGGTTTACATTTATAGATGAGTCAATGGAAGAGATTGAAAACAAGCTGAAAGAAATTTCAAAAAAGAGCGGTATAAAAGATGTAAGAAACCTCCCGACTGTCAGGTTTTTCAAAATCAGGGTTGATTTTGATATGGAGAAATGACGGCATAAAATAGATGCTCACCTACAAGGTAATTGAAATAAACACTGTAACTGACTAAGAATTGGAATCTGCAATTAACGAGTGGACAAAACAAGGCTGGACGCTGGACGGCATCCACTTTGCCATGCGTGAGGCCTCCAAGAGGCCGGCAATGGCATTTGTTCTTTTTACGAGAGAAGGCGATAAGTGAAAACGCTTTTTTATATGCTAAACATCCGTCCTATTTTTCTCTGTGAGGCCCATCCATGTTTTCATCAAATAATCTTTTGAATTCTCTGTGACAATCACGAAAGGCATTGAGTATTACCGGGTCAAGTCGTTCTTTTAATTTATTAAGGGGGTAAAAGGGGACGCAACCCTTTTTCTTGACTTTCGTTGTCTGGAGTTATATTAATAAGGCACTATGCCGCGGATAGCGAGAGCAGTAATTGAGGGTATTCCTTATCATGTAACCCAAAGGGGCAACCGGAGAGAGGATATATTTTTTGATGATGTGGGCCATAAGAAGTATTTTGAATGGCTTAAGGAATATTCCGGTAAATATGGATTAAAGATATGGGCATATTGCCTGATGACAAACCATGTGCATCTGGTGGTTGTTCCAAGGGATAGAGAATCATTGGAAAGGGTAATGCGTCCATTGCATATGAGATATGCCCAACATATAAACCGTTTGAGAGGCTGGAGTGGTCATCTTTGGCAGGGGAGGTTCTTTTCAAGCGCCCTCGATGAAAGATACTTATGGTGCGCGATGCGTTATATAGAGCGTAACCCTGTGAGGGCTGGGATAGTTGGCAAAGCCGAAGACTATAAGTGGTCAAGCGCAGCAGCGCATTGTGGGAAGAGAAAGGACGATGTTTTGTCACCTGATTTTCATCCGGCGACTGTGATTAAGGATTGGTCAGCATGGCTTAAGGAAACAGATAAAAAAGAAGATATAGATATTTTGAGGAGAAACACACAGAAGGGGCTGCCGTGCGGAAGCGGATCATTCATTTCTAAATTAGAAAAACTTCTGGATAGGAAACTACGCTTCAGACCACGTGGCCGACCAAAAGCAGAGAAAGGACAAGAGGGCAAGTGATATGTATGCCTAAAAGGGTTGCGTCCCCTTTATTCCCCCTTTATTCCCCCTTTATTCCATCCCTTTATTCCTTTCCTTTATTCCTTTATTCCCTCCCGATAGAAGCATTCGGGAACGGGAACGCATCCAGCATCTTTTGCAATATTTGCAAAAACATAAAAACTCTGGATTCCCGCTTAAAGATTGCGGGAATGACAGCGTGTGCAGTCATGCAAACTCAAGGTGCAGATGTTTTCCAAAAATCTTTGCAACCTTTTCAAGCGTCTTTATGGTTGGATTGCACTTGTTGGGGTTTTCAAGCCTCTGGTATGCCTGATATGAAATGCCGAGCCTTTTTGCAGCCTCTATCTGATTTATCTTCAATTCTTCCCGTATCTTCCTCAACATTATCGGCGTTGATACTTCCGGCTCCGGTTCTATCAGATGAATATTCTTTCCTTTTAATTGAGAAGGTTCAGGTATGGCAAACCCTCTTTCAAAGACGGAGGCGAGATATCCCGATAATGCCTCTTTTGCATTCTTCAGCGCATCGTCCAGAGTTTCACCTTCCGTGAGGCAGCCTTCCAAATCCGGGAACTCCACAAGAAAAGTCTTACCCTCTTTATCGTAAGTAATTTCAGCAGGATAGTAAATTGTTTTCATTTTTTAAACCTCCTTTTTTCGAAAGTTTATTTAAAAGCCCTTTGCCCAAATCTTTACTGCCATGCACTGGAACCGAGAGGGTTTTGTTCTCTTTGATCATGATATGATGGCTGCCTTTTATTCTATCAAGAACCCAGCCATCCTTTTCAAGAAGCCTTATAAGCTCCCGTCCTGTCATGTTTTATTGATACAATATATATGTTGCATAGTCAAGATATTTTTAAAAGGTTGGCAAAGACAAGAAAGTGGGCTATTTTTTATTTTATTATTTATTCAATCGCATATAATTTAACAACCCATGCCCCGTTTTGTCATACACAAGCATAAAGCCACGCATCTGCATTATGACTTCCGTCTGGAAATGGAAGGCATCCTGAAAAGCTGGGCTGTTCCCAAGGGCGTGCCGGAAGAGGCTGGCATAAAGAGGCTTGCAGTGGCTGTGGAGGATCACCCTCTTGATTATATTGATTTTGAGGGGATTATACCGGAAGGGCAATATGGCGCTGGAACTGTTGAGATATGGGATAATGGGAATTACGAGCTTGAGTCAAGGGAAAAAGAAAAATTGGTTTTTAAGCTCAATGGTAGAAAACTCAAAGGCCGGTATGCCCTTATTCATACGAACGGAAAGAATTGGCTTGTCTTTAAAACACAAGTTTCTTGACCCAATTGGCTGCTTTCGGTAACATTGCACCAAGAAAGGTTCAATCAGATGCTAACCTACAAGGTAATTGAAATAAACACAGTAACTGACGAAGAACTGGAATCTGTAATTAACGAGTGGACGAAACAAGGTTGGACGCTGGACGGCATTCACTTTGCCATGAGAGAGGCGTCAAAAAGGCCGGCAATGGCGTTTATACTTTTTAACAGAGAAGATGCAATGTAGGCTGCCCGATCCAACATTCAGTTGGGTGCCCCATGGGCGTATTCCTACTTGTTAGGAACAGGTTTAAAGTCGCAGATAAATCGGAAGACTACTTCTCTATTTTGTATCTTTCCAATCTCATCTCCCCATTTTCATAAACCAGATAACTGAATTCCTTTATCCAGTCCCCCGGATTGGCATAAATCTCCTTTCTGCCATTTGCGGCTATCTCTGAGATTTCCGGAACATGGGAATGGGCAAAAATGACAACATCAAACTCTTGCTTTATTTTCTCCTTTGCAAATTCTCTCTGGAAGGATAAAATAAATTTGTCCCCTTTTTTTTGCTCTTTTTTTTGCTTTTTTTGCTCAAGGTGTGGTGGTAAAGTGAGAATCTATGACAGAGTTATCAAACATATTCTCAATAAAAATTTTCTGTTGAGCTATCCGGTATATAAAAATCTTACACCTTAAAGGTGTACACCTTATTTTTCAGAGACGCAGCCTGTTTATCCATACTGTCTACTGAAACATCCAACTGTGATGCAAGAGAAACATTTTTTTCTATCTCCCTCTTTATGGTCTCTATTGCCATTACAATGTTTTGAGAAGCCTTTCTCTGCTCAGCAGTTGCCTTTGCTATGTCCTGCATCTTTTGTGCTATATCAGTAATTACCTCTGAAATGTATTTGCCTTCCTTCGACTGTTCCTGGGTCGAGTGCTTGACATTCCTCGTGATATCCTTCATATCTTCAGTTGCATGTAATATTTCTTCCGATGCCTTCCGTTGCTCATCTGTAGCCTTCTTAATCTCCTCCACCATATTATTTACCTTCTTTATAGCCTCTGCCACCAGACCTACCCCTTTAGTTTGCTCTTCAGTAGCTCTTTCAATCTTGAGAGCCATCTGAAGGGACGACTCTGTCCTCTCTATAATCTTTTTAAGGGCTTCGTCTGCATCCCTTGCTAATTGGACGCCTTCCTCAACCTTTGCCGAACTGAGACCCATAGAGTTAACCGCAGCCGATACCCCATCCTGTACCTCTCCAACCAACACAGCAATCTCCTTTGTTTTTGAGGTAGTCCTTTCAGCAAGTGCTTTTACTTCATCAGCAATAACAGCAAACCCCTTGCCATGCTCCCCTGCCTGGGCTGCAAGTATAAATGCATTAAGCGCAAGGAGATTAGTTGTATCAGCTATTTCATTTATTACACCTATTATATTACCTATTTCGCTAGACTTATCTCTAAGCTTATCTATAACGATACTTGTATCAGAAACATTCCCCTTAATCTTTTCCATTCCTTCCCTTGTCTTATTTACAGCCCCCCTTCCAACGGTCATGGCGTCTTCTTTCACCTTTTCAGCCATAATCGCCTGTTCCCTTGCATGTACGCTAATCTCTTTTATAGTGGAGTTTAGCTCAGTAGCCCCAGAGACAACCCCTTCTGTTTCAGTAAAAAGGGTATCAACATGAGCGGCAACCTGCTTCAATGTCGCTGCTATCTCGTTTATAGATGCCACTGTCCTATCCACAGATAAGGCAAGTTTCTCGCTATTCTCGGCAACCTCTGTTGTGCTGGCAAACATTTCAAGGGATGACGCCGATGCCTCGTCAGTTGACTTAAGGAGTTTTTCCGCATCACCTGCCACTGTTCTGATAGATGCGTCCATTTCCTCTATTGAGGAAGATGTTTCATCTACTGCCTGAAATTGTGTTTCTGCTGAGCTGTGAATGTTCTCGGATGAATGTTTTATGGTCTGAGATGCGGAAGATACCTGACCGGATGCCGCAAAGATGCCTTTTACCATGTCCTGCATCCCTTCTACAAACTTATTGAACCACATCCCCAGCATACCGACCTCATCATGAGAGGCTATGCGCATCCTTTGGGTGAGATCTCCGCTTCCTTCCGCTATCTGCTTAAGCATTCCGGTAGCTTGTCCTATGGGGCGGGTAATGCTGCGTATGACCACATAGGCAAGGATAATCGCAATAACAACAGTAATAATCGTGAGTATAACATACTGGGCAAGGGTCTTCTCATCAGAGGATTTATGTCCTTCAGCCGCAGCGATTAAATCATCGGATAGTTTGTCCTCTACCTCTTTAAGGAGGTTTATCTTGGCAGTCTGCATCTTAAACCAGTAAGGGGCCTCTATCCCGAACTTGCCTGCAGCGGTATTATCAAATGCTATACCCCTCATCTTTTCTGTCTCGTCTATGACCTGACCCTGCATCTTGTTCTTGTAAAAATCCTTCTGCTCTGCGGTGGCAACCGAGAGAAACACATTGAGATATGTCTCCTGCGATATTACAGCAGAGGCAAACCTTTTAAACATCCCCGGGCCAAAGGCATCCCTTGCAAATGTATTGCTGAGTGTTGCCCGCTCAATCCCGGCCCTCTCTTTGGCAAGGAGGAAATTCGCATACCCTTCAGTCAGTATAGTAATATCAGCATCCGTGCTTATCCTTGTCATGTGGGATATGAGGCCAAGGAACTGTGCAATCATCTTTGAGTAATAACCAATTGTCTCGTCTGCTGACACGGTCAGGGCGCTCGCCGCGGCCCTTTTTGTTTTAATCTCCTCAAGGCTGGCAGTCGCGGCTTCAAGGGATTTTTTGAACTCAACACCGTAGCGGTCTTTTTGGAAGGTATTCAGAAATGTCTGGAGGTCTGAAATCTTTTTGTCTGTCCCGGTGCGATACTCGGAAAGCTCTGATGCAAATTCAGTCCCCTTGCTCCCTATAAATACCGATGTTGAGCCGCGTTCCTTTTGCAGTTCATGCACCAGGTTGCTTGCCTTTACAGCAAGGGCAGAAAGGCTTTGCAATCCCGCCATTGCCTTTGCCTCTGTATATTTTTCCCCTATGCCTGCTGCAGAAAAATAGATAAGCCCTGCGATGGGAAAAAACAGCATAAGTATAAGCTTGTTCCTAAACCTTAAATTGTTTATAAAATTCGTTATAGGTTACATCCTCCCTTATTAAATACCTGACAGTACGCTGAGACCGTTGGTATCATTCCTCAGACCTTCTATCCACCTGCCTCTATACAGCGTCTTCCGGGGCAAGTCCATTTTCTTCCTTGTTAAATATACTGTTTACCTGGGTCAGGAGGTCTGCGGGTTTGGTGAGGTACTGGCAGTCATTTTCCTTAAAGAATGAGAGCGCCTCTTCTGTTAGATTTCTTGTTATAAATAAGAACTTGTTTTTCACTTCCGGGAATCCCTTTGTTATATTGCGGAAGAGTGTTATACCGTCCATTTTCGGCATGTTGATATCCAGTATTATCAGGTCGTATTTAGAAGGGCTGTCAAACTCTCTTACCGCATATATAGGGTCGCCGATTGTGTCAACAATGTATCCAGCCTCAGATAAGAGATCTGACAGCAGCATTCTTATGACTGCTTCGTCGTCAACAACAAGTATCCTTTTCTTTACCCTGTCCGTCATATTGGTTTTTGTATACTACCTTATTAAGTTTGGCATGAGGGATTGCGGTATTGACACAATTATCCTACACCCTATAAAAATCAAGCGGTTTTAAGATTGTTTTTCAGCAGCCCCTGGGCCTCTATTACCCTGCCAAATGCCTCCACAACCATGGGGTCGAACTGGGTGCCTGAATGTTTCAGAAGTTCATCCCTTGCCTCCTCCACAGTCATGCGCTGTCTGTAAGGTCTATCAGAT
>JACPZB010000047.1 GCA_016195725.1 Deltaproteobacteria bacterium
TCCATCATTGTTCACCTCTACACAATCTAAACCCCAAAGCCTCTATTTTTGTGCAACAGTTGTCATGCCTTCCGCTATCTTCCTCAAGAGCAGGATATTTTCCGTATGCCCGGTCATCCGCGCTGTAACCTTGCCCTTTATAGGTCTTCCCAGAAGATAGAGGTCTCCGGTGATGTCTAATATTTTGTGGCGGGCGAATTCATTGGAAAATCTCAAGGATGTGTTTATTACCTTATCTTCACCCACCAGCACCACATTTGAAAGCCTTCCACCCTTTGCCAGGCCCATCTCCTCCAACTTTCCATAATCCTTGACAGAGCCGAATGTTCTTGCAGGGGCTATCTCTTTTTTAAAAACCTCGGTATCGTCAAGTAAAAAACTTGCCTCCTGTTTTCCTATTGGAGGCGGATAATCCATGCAATATTGAATACTGAGACACGGAAAGGGTTCAATAGAGATGTATCGTCCATTCGCAGGGATTCCAACTGTATAAACATCATCTATGATAATATCGTTTAACGGCTCGCCCTGTTCCTCAATACCGCCATCCTCTATCATCCCGCAGAAATCCGCGGCAGAGCCGTCCATGATAGGCACCTCGCTGCCTATCTTTATCAGAAGATTGCTTATTTTGTAAATATGCAGGACTGCCATAAGGTGTTCAATGGTCATGATAGAGGCGTGGCCTCTCTTCAATGTTGTGGCATAGTCTGTAGAAGACACATAATCAAGGTGCGCTGGTATCATCTCCTCTGACGAAAGACCCGTAAAGATAATCCCGCTATGAGGAGGGAGAGGCGAGAGGATAACCCCTGTCTTTCCGCCTGAGTGAAGCCCCTGGCCGCCCATGACAATGCTTTTCTTGATGGTTCGCTGGCGGCTGTGCGCAGCAACCTGCCTATCTTCTGACTTTTGACCCCCGATAGATGCATTCGGGGGCATGCTTCTGACTCCTGACTTCTGACTTCTGACTCCTGATTCGCCCAATGCCCTTTTTACTGTTAATATCACGCACTCCAGCGAGAGCGGTTTCTCTATATAATCATATGCGCCGAGTTTAATGGCCTTTACCGCGGCCTCAATATTTCCGTGGCCGGAAATCATTATTACCTCAAGATCAGGGCTGCTTTTTTTAATCTCTTTCAAAACCTCGGTGCCGTCCATGACCGGCATCCATATATCAAGGATAATCAGGTCAGGCATGTTTGAATCCAGCATTTTCAACGCTTCCCGTCCGTCGCCGGCTAATATTACATCAAACCCCTCATCCTGCAAAACATCGGAAAGAGACTGCCTGATGCTCTCTTCATCGTCTACAACCATTATGGTTTTTGTGTGATTCATTTTAAACATGGGAAGCAAGAAGTCAGAAGCAAGAAACAAGAAAAAATCTTGCCTCCTGCATCTTGCTTCTTGCCTCTTTCATACTCCTTTCATCGGGAGTTCTATTATAAAACGCGTTCCCTTTGGAACATTATCTTTTACCCTTATATAGCCTCTGTGGTCAGCGATGATGTCGCTTACAATGGCAAGGCCAAGCCCGCCATGACCTGACTTCTTTGTGGAGAAGTACGGCTCAAAGAGCCTTGCCTTATCCTTTTCCGGTATGCCGCAGCCGTTATCAGCCACAGTAACCCTGGCTATTTTATAGCCCTTGTCATAAGAGGTTTCAATCGAAATAATACCGCTTCCATCAATAGACGCAATGGAATTATCCAAAAGGTTTATAATGACCCGCTTCATCTGGTCTCTGTCTATCTCAAGCACAGGGAGTTTTTCATCGAGATTTAAACTGAATGATATGCTTTTTGGTATACCGTGATAAAGGGCAGCGGCCTCTTTTATAATTTCATTTATATTGGCTGGCGCAGGATTGGCAGACGGCATTCTGGCAAAGTTTGAGAATTCGTTCACCAGAGTCTTCAATTCATCCACCTGTTTTATTATTGTCTTTGTGCACTCGTCAAAGACATGAGATTCCTCTCCTGAGAATCTATCCCTGTATTTTTTGCTCAACCTCTGGGCTGAAAGCTGGATGGGCGTAAGGGGATTTTTTACTTCATGGGCTATTCTCTGGGCAACCTCCTTCCACGCCATCATACGCTGGGTCTTCAGCAGGTCGCTTAAATCCTCAAGCACAACCACCATGCCGAGAGAGTTGCCGTCATCATCATTAAGCATGGTAAGGTTCAGTAAAACCGGTATTGTCTTAACTTTTATATCTATCTGTACCTGCCTCTCAAGATTGTCAATCCCCTTCTTATTCATCTCTTCTATCATCCCGTTTAAAAATTCTTCATCCTTTGGCCTTAAGATATCTTTATAATTTTTACCGAGCGCTATTCCTGCACCAAGGCCAAGAAGCTCTTCTGCAATCCTGTTTATTGTGGTTACATTTCCATGCTTATCAATAGAGACAACGCCTGCAGCCACATTGCCCAGAACTATCTCCATATATCTCCTTCTCTGCTCCAATTCGGCATTTGTCTTTTTGAGGTTAAGGTTTGCCTCCTCTATCCTGTTCTTGGTCGCCCTCAAATCCCCTGTCATTTTATTGAAAGAATTTACAAGAACTCCAATCTCATCCTTTGCCTCTATGGCAATTTGATAATCTAAGTTGCCGTTTGCAATCTCGGTTGTCCCGTATGCAAGCTGCTGGATTGGCACTGTTATCTCCTTTGCCATATATCTGCCTATCCATATAGCAAAGAACACTATGACCATGGTTATAATGAGGAGCGTTGTAAAGTAGCTCGCCTTCAGCGGCGTCTTCAGGATTTTCAACTGCTTGTAGCCCTCAAATGCGGTAGATATCTCCTTCATCTTGGCAATGAGGCTTCTGGATACATAATAGCTGACCACTACAACCCCTGTCATTGTCTTATGGTCATCAGCAAAAACAGGCGAAACGGCTCGGGCTACATCGCCTTTCTCAAGGGTTTGTACGAAACTTGCGGCATTGCCTTTAAAGGCGTCTGCAATCGCATCTATTGAAATGTCAGGAACCATATTCTGATTTACATGACTTGCTATCGCATAGCCAATTCTCTCTTTGTCCGCAGAAAAGATCTCTATCGCACTCGCGCCTGTCTCTGCCATCTTTGCATCAAGGTAGAGTCTCAGTCTATCATTATCCCTATATAATTTTTCCGAAGTTAATTTGTCCCCTATTTGCTTTGCATAGACAGCCATTTTGTCGGATGTATCTTTATAATAGTTTTGCCCCAGCTCCAGGGAACCCTGCAATGAGTCCTCTATCCGTATGCCAAACCAACCTTCAATGCTTTTATTGATAAAGCCAATGACCACAAAGAAGAGAAGAAAGGTGGGAACAATAGAGAGGCTGATAAATGCAACAATCAGCCTTGTACGAAGCCTTGAGCCAATAATTTTGCTGCGCCGTTCGAAGATAAGCTTTACAAAATTCCTCAAGACGAGGAAAACAAGAAAAATTAACAGTATGATATTTACATTGATAAGCCCAAAAACTATGACATTCGTAGCCGCAGGAAGGTTGGCGCCTATGCGAGATATATGCGTCTCAAGATATGTTAATACTAGGACAGCGCCTGCAACAGCCGCAATGATATACCACTCTCGTTTGCGCCTTTTATGTTCGTCTGTTAATATTAGTTGTTCTGTCATAGGTTTAAAGAAAGTAGACAGTAGAAAGTAGGTAGTAGGCAGGGAGAAAAATACAGTAGACAGTAGGAAAGCAGACAGTAGGCAGGAAAAACAAAAGATTTTCTTTCTACCTTCTACTATCTACTATCTACTCTCTACTGCCTACCGTCTACTGCATTATAAACTCCTTCTCATACCAACTCGTTTCATAATTCCAGAAGGAAACAAAAAACAGCATGTAATTCAGTGGAAATGGGAGGTTTACAGCATCCAGTGTGGCCTTTATTCTGAGCCGATACCGCTCTCCCTTTTGCAAGACCGGAAATGGCTTAACAATGATATTATCGCCGCTTGCCATAATCTTTTTTGCCTGCTCAATCTCCTTAACCCGCATTAGTGTGGGGACAGATTTTAAATCTGTCCCCAATTGCGGCTTTTCCTCCAGCACAATTTCATATTCTTCCTTTAAGGTATCATATTTTACAATATGCTTGAATGTCTGAGATGTCAGCGATTCATCAAACCAGAAACCGCGTCTTCGATAAAGCTCTATAAAGAAGGTAAAGCTCGTAGATATGCCGCTTTTAATCCCATCCTCTATCTCTTTTGTAAAGGCATCCCTAATTTCAAAAGACACCCGAATATCATTTGGACTATTGACTACCACAACCCTGTCCACCAAGGCATCCATTGAATAAGCAAAGATAGATGAAAGGTGTAAAAATACTGCTGCCACAAAAAATATAAATATCCTGAACATAGGTGATTATAATACGCAAAACTATTATGAAATGCAAGCCCCCTTAAAAACCCAAAAATAGACATTGAACGTTGTCATTACGAGGCAAAGTAGAAGCAATATCGTTTTCTTTAATGGGATTGCTTCGCACAATTCGGGTTCCTTAGATAGTAAATATCTCGCCAATTCTGGTTTCCATAGAGCAAGGCTCTGAAAATTTTTACCGACTAACAAGTAAGAGTTTCCATGACAAGGTTTCTCTGCTACAATCATCCCCCTTTATACGTAGCAGGCATTCTATGGTAATGAGGCATAATCGTCAATTTTTATGACCGATTTGTCAAGGGTCAAGGATTGACTCCTTAATCAATCTATGCTACCAAGATAAAATGATGACAGATGCAGATATTGCCCGCTCCGTAAATCTAATACCGATAGAAGAGACTGCCAAAAGACTGCATATCACGCAAACACACTTCATACCTTACGGCCGTCATATCGCTAAAATCAACGCAGCCCTCCTTAAGGATTTATCCCAAAAACAGGATGGGAAGCTTATTCTGGTCACATCTATGAGTCCAACCCCTTCTGGGGAGGGCAAAACAACCCTTGCCATCGGCCTTGCCCAGGCATTAAAGCAACTGAAGAAGCAGACTATAGCCTGCATAAGGCAGCCGAGCCTTGGCCCGTTTTTTGGCGCTAAAGGCGGCGCAACAGGCAGCGGATATTCGCAGGTCTTGCCTGTTGAAGACATTGCGTTGCATTTTACCGGTGATGACCATGCAGTGGTCTCAGCGCATAATCTGATTTCTTCAATCATAGATAATCATATTTATCACGGAAACAAAATGGGAATTAACCCCGACCGAATACTCTGGAAACGGGTGGCAAACATCAATGACAGGGCGCTCAGAAAAGTAAAGGTTGCTATCGGCGCTAAAGGCGAGCGACTTGAAGAATTTCACATATCTGCCGCATCTGAGATAATGTCTATCCTCTGTTTAAGCCAGAGCCTTTCTGATTTAAAAAGGCGGATAGAAAATATCCTGCTGTCATTTGATAATCAAGGCCATCCGGTTACTTTAAAAGATTTAAAAATTCAAGGCGCAGTAACAGCGCTTTTAAAAAATGCCATTCACCCTAACCTTGTGCAGTCTGTAGAAGGCGCGCCTGTGTTGATCCACGGCGGGCCTTTCGGCAATGTCTCGCTCGGATGCAGCAGCCTCATTGCCACAAAGACGGCATTAAAATTGGCCGATTATGTCATAACCGAGGCCGGCTTTGCAACAGAACTGGGCGCAGAGAAGTTTTTTGACATCAAGTGCCGTGTCGGAAATATAGAACCGTCTGCTGTTGTGATTGTGGCTACGCTCAAGGCGCTGCGACTTCATGGTTTTAAAAATCTGGAAAAACATATTGAGAATATCCAAAGATTTGGCATTCCTTTTCTTGTAGCAATAAACCGGTTCAGAGATGATGCAGACAAAGAGTTGAAGGAGATAATCTCTTTGCTCGAAGACAAAGGCATTCCTGCCTTTGTAGCAGATGTCAGAAACAAAGGCGGAAAAGGCGGGCTTGATATAGCCAAAGAATTGATTGAACTCTGCAATGCAAAAAATAAATTTCACTGTCTCTATTCTTTGAATAAGCCTGTAAAAGAAAAGATTACAAAGATTGCAAAAGAGATGTATGGCGCAGACGGCGCAATATTTACAGAAGAGGCAGAAAAGGATATTCAGGATATGGAAACATTTGGATATAAAAATCTGCCGGTCTGCATAGCAAAGACGCCCAAATCCTTGTCAGACAATCCGTTGCTTACCGGAAGGCCGGAGGGTTTTAACATAATAGTTAATAGTGTTATGCCTGCAACAGGAGCGGGCTTTCTCGTTGCGCTCTGCGGAAAAATCCTCTTAATGCCGGGCTTTCCAGAGCATCCTTTGGCAGAGAGGATTGAGGTTGATAGCGAGGGAAGGATAATCGGGTTTATATGAGGCAAGGTATTTGATTTACGTTTCAGGGGTTAAGAATTGACAACCTGCTCTCTCTGTTATATAAAGGTATTATGAAAAAAGAGATTTGCGCAAAATTAAAGGAATTGGGAGTTTCTGTTGTTTATATCTTCGGGTCTGAGGCTGTCGGGAAAACAACGGCATTAAGCGACAGAGATATCGGCATAGTATTGAAAAAACCGGCTGCTCTGCAGGATACGTTGGCTTTATATAAAACCCTTTATGGATTATTTGCCGAATTATATCCTTCTCAAAAACTTGATATTGTCTTTCTGCAAACCTCGCCGATCCCGCTTCAATACAATGCAATGAAGGAAGGAAAGATTTTATTTGAACAGGATCCGCGGAGGACAGCGGATTATGAAGAATATATTACGGATATGTATCTTGATTTCAAACCTGTGCTGGAATATTTTGACAGTATTTCATCCATGAGATATGCAAAGGCATAAAATCCCCCTGAATAAAGAGGTCTTGCGCGCCAGACTTTCATATATAGAGGAGTCTGTCGCGAGTTTGGAAAGGTTCAAAGATGTCTCTTTTGAGCGGTTTCATGCAAACCCTGACAATTTCCGCATCGCCTTTTATGACCTCCACAGGGCATTGGAGGCCGTTATGGACATAGGTTCGCATATCCTTTCAAGAATCCCCGGAGCAAGGGCAACTACCTATAAAGATATTCCGAGATTGCTCGGCAGGCATAAGATTGTTCCTCTTGATTTTACCGATAATCAGCTTATGAAAATGGCAGGATACAGAAACAGAATGGTTCACTTTTACGCGGAGATAACAGAAAAGGAACTCTATCAGATTATTCAAGAGGATTTGGAGAATTTTAACGCCTTTTGCAGGCACATCAACAAGCTCTTTAAAAACCCAACAAAGGCGGGGCTTGCGATAGAATAATTCTCTCCCCCTTCCTATCAGGGCAAAGGTTATGTTGTACACACTGTATAGATGTAATATAACTGCCTATCAAAAAGAAGTCAGGGGGGAAAATCTGCCAAATTCTTCGTTATGAGCTTATGAAACCAGCATGATTTCCTTTACGCATATGTCCTTTCTTTGCCTTTTAACTCATAAAATATACCTTGAGGTTCTGATATTTGCTCTGACGCATCCATAATCTCTATGGACACGACCTTTCCATCCTTACTGTAATCAATAATCACACCATCTCTTACCTCGTCGCTCTCAGAAACTTTCTCATCCCTGAAGATAATGCTTAAGGTATCAGTCTCCGGGTCAAATATTACTTTCATTTCATTAGCCTCCCTTCACCCAATACTTATCAATCTTGGATGTTTTGTAAGCGGTTATGACCTTAAATTCGTTTGATGATTCTATTCCTATCACCCTCAAGAGCATCTCCTTGCCTTCTGTTTCATCATAATATTTATTTTGCAATATAATTCGCCCTTTTTTAGAAAACAGTTTTTGCTGTGGACTTTCGATGACGGATTTTATAAGCCCCTCTGGAATATTTCTTCTGGCCGCTTCAAACCTTCCATGCCCTGTTATTATAATTCCCATATTTAAAAATCAATACTAACCTTCCACCGTCTCTTACTTTTTAGGCTCTTTCTCATTTCACAACCTTCATTGAGTAGCACGATAGGCTCTAATCTCCTCGGAAATCTGATCCTCAGAAATGGTCTTTGCCTGCGGAAGGTTCTGCGTTTCTTTAAACAAGGTCTTCAGCTTCTTAAGTATGGCCTCTTTTTCCTCATCTTCCGCAATCATCACAACCTCAACGCACTGCCCGGATTTAAAAGGCAACCCGGTCAACATCAAGTTCCCGGTATCTTTAACGGTAACGTACCTTTTATAAGCAAGCATAGTTCAACCTCCATTTCAAGTAAGCACCTATTTCCGTCA
>JACPZB010000048.1 GCA_016195725.1 Deltaproteobacteria bacterium
CATGCCTTCTCTGCTTGTGACAAATTGATAACCAAAGGCAATCAGAAAAAGGCTTCCGCCGCCGGCCAATGCACCTATGGCTGCATTGAATATGCCATGCGGCAAAAAATAAGAAACCAGAAAACCAACGACAATTCCGGGAAGACTTATCATATCAGGAATTATCTGATAGTGAAGGTCTATGAAGGTTATTACAATCAGGCTTGCCGCAAAGACGAAATAGACAGGAAGCTCAATTGAAAAACCGAATCTTTTCAACAATATTACAGAAAAAAGCCCTGTTAAAAACTCCACCAAAGGGTATCGCGGCGATATGGGGCTTTTGCATTGACGGCACCTACCGAGAAGAACGATATAGCTGATAATCGGGATATTGTAATAAAACGCAATGGCTGCATTGCAATGCGGACATGAGGATGGAGGGAAAACAATGGATTTGCCTTCCGGAAGACGGTGAATACATACATTTAAGAAACTACCGACTATACTGCCGAAGATGAAAGCTAAAATATACATAAGGGTCATGGGGCAAGGGTCATGGGGCAAGTTTTTCTTGACCCTTGCTACTTGACCCTTAACCCTATCTTTTTCAATTACATCACTTCCGGCACATAAGCCTTTCTCTTTTCCTCTACGAGGGTAAAAATATCCGATGCAATCTTTATCGCCTCTTTGGAATCTCTGGCAGAAATAAGCTCGGCCGGTATTCCGCCAGGAAGGCTGTCAGGATAACGGGTTGTTTTGTAATATATATCTAATCTGCTACTATATTCAATGACTGATTTAAAATCCTCGTCATAGGTAAGACACCTTTCCAGCAGTTCGCTGACAGACCTTGTTTCTTTTGCATCCTCTTTATTCATAAACAGAAAGGCCCTCAGTGTTTTCGCTGCAGACTGCTGTGCCCAAAAACATGCCTGGGCATGGAAACCGCCCCTTTGATTCCATTCCGATGCCTTCAAATCATTCTCTGCCTGCCTGAACCATCTGTCTGCCTCTTTTGCCAAACCTTGCATAAAACCTCCACATCAACTTCTATACGCCGCATTTATCGTCACATATTCATACGACAAATCACTTGCCCATACTGTCTTTGCGCCTTTGCCCAAACCCAGTTCAATCCTTATGCAAATCTCTTTTTCCTTAACAGCCTTTGCTGCCTTTATTTCTTGCCCCTTGCCCCTTGCCCCTTGCCCCTTTATTACAACAGGGACATCATTAAAATATATATTTATCCTTTCTTGTTTCACATCCGCGCCTGAACGGCCTATTGCCGCCATTATCCTTCCCCAGTTTGCATCCTCGCCAAAGAATGCCGTCTTCACAAGCGGCGAATTTGCAACAGTCTCCGCAACCTTGTTTGCGTCTTTATCCGTCTTTGCGCCGCTGACATCAAACTCCAACAGCTTTGTCGCGCCTTCACCATCCTTTACAATCATCTTTGCAAGTTTCAAACAAACCCTTTCCAACATCTCTTGAAAAATCCTTGCCCCTTCCCCCCCCTGCTTACTGCCTGCAGGGGCAGGCTTGACCCTTGACCCTATTTTTTCATTTCCTGCCTTTCCATTTGCAAGTATCAGCGCCGTATCATTCGTTGATGTATCTCCATCAACAGTAATACTGTTAAACGAATTATCAACCGCTTTTTTCAACATCGCTTGCAAAATCTTTTGTTCTATTGCAGCATCGGTTGCAATAAATGCCAGCATGGTCGCCATCCCCTGCTTAAAACTTGCAGGGGCAAGATTCGGACATATCATGCCCGCGCCTTTGGCAATACCCAGAACAGTAATCTCTTTTCCGCCTATCCTGCATTTTTCAAATGCAGCTTTTGGAAAGGCATCAGTGGTCATAATCGCATGAACCGCATCATTCCACCCTTTTGATGAAAGGGATGAAACAAGTTTTGGAATCCCCTTTTCTATCCTGTCAATCGGAAGCCTCTGCCCGATAACGCCTGTTGACGAAACCATTGCAAACCCTTTTTTTATTCCAAGCCCGTCTTCAACTGCCGCAACCATCCGCGCCGCGTCTTCCATGCCTTTTTTGCCTGTGCAGGCATTGGCATTCCCGCTGTTTATAATCACCGCCTGACACAGACCTTTTTTAATCCGCTCCATATCAAGCAAGATAGGGGCTGCCTTGACCTTGTTTTTTGTAAACACACCCGCTGCAACGGCAGCCGTTTCTGAATAGATAAGCGCCAGGTCTTTATTGCCGTTCTTCTTGATGCCGCATGAAATGCCTGCGGCTTTGAAGCCGGGGACAAACAACCCCTCACCCTTCCCTCTCCCCTTAGGGGAGAGGATTGAGGTGAGGGGTATTCGGGGGTCAGAGTTTTGAGTTCGGAGTTTCATATCAGCTTCTTAAATTCCGCCGGAGATAATCCTGCTTGACGGAGAATAGACCTCAATGTCCCTTTGGCCATCTCCTTATGATTTGGCACGGTCAGCCTCCTGTAGGGAGGATTTTCGTTTCTTAAAATAATATGGCTGCCGGTTTGATGGTCTACGAGATAACCCGTTTTATTTAAAACCTTACAAAGTCCTTTTCCTGAAATTACCGGCAACTTGCTCAAACCGCCACCTCTATAATTTCTTCTTCTATTGAGGGAGGAACAGGTTCATTATGTTTTTTTAAACTTTCCATGTATCCGTGAGCAGCGTCCTGAATATTCTCCAAAGCCTCTTTTCTTGTCCTCCCCTGAGAAATACATCCCGGCAAAGAAGGACATTCGGCAACAAATACTCCATCCTCATCTTGTTCAATTAAGATTCTATATCGCATGGTTCATAACCTCCTTTGTTTTGTTACTTACCCTATGTTTTCATTTCAAACAAAGCCTGAATGATTTAGAGTCACATTCTGTTTTTAGAGATGTTTAAGCGCCTGCGCATAATTTCACTTGCCGCAGCACTTCTTATATTTTTTCCCGCTTCCGCACGGACACGGCTCGTTTCTGCCGACCTTCTGCTCAACATGGACAGGTTTTGGCTTCTCTGCTTGCCCCTTGCCCCCCCTGCTTACTGCTTGCAGGGGCAGGCTTGCCCCCTGCCCCTGACTTTCTTCCCCCCTGCTCAATACAAAGTTCTGCGGTCTTTTTACAGTCTCAAGGCTAGCAACCTCTTCTTCCCTTGCGATCTGAACCTTGAACAATCTTTCACATACCTCCTGTTTCAGTCTGAATATCATATCCTGAAACAGGTCAAACCCTTCTTTTTTATATTCCTGCAGAGGGTTTTTCTGGCCGTAGCCGCGAAGCCCTATGCCTTCTTTCAGATGGTCCATTGCAAGGAGATGGTCTTTCCAGAGCGTATCCAAAGTATGGAGCATTACAATCTTTTCTAAATGTTTGAAAGCATCTTCGCTTACAGAGTCAATTTTGTTATTATACGTCTTCTTTGCCTCTTCTGAAATAGCGGCTATCAAGACATCCCTTGTCTGTATAGTCTCAAATTCTTTATCATCCATGAGCATATCAAACTGCTTATAAACAGCGTCTTTTATTGCCTTTGTGTCCCACTCTTCAGGGTGTGTCCTTTCCTCCACATAAGTAAATCCAATCTCCTCTGCCATATCGTCTATGAAATCGGCTACCATGTCCTTCAGCCCTTCCTGGCCGAGGATCTGCCGCCGGTATTTGTAAACAACCACTCTCTGCTGATTCATTACATCGTCATACTCAAGAAGGTGCTTTCTTATATCAAAATTGTGCGCCTCTACTTTTTTCTGGGCGTTTTCTATTGCCTTGCTGACAAGACCGTGCTCAATCGGAACATCCTCTTCCATACCGAGCCTGTCCATAATAGAGGAAATTCTGTCTGAACCAAATATACGCAGAAGGTCGTCTGCAAGGGAGAGATAAAATCTGGATGAACCGGGATCTCCCTGTCTCCCTGCGCGGCCCCTGAGCTGGTTATCTATCCTTCTTGATTCGTGCCGTTCTGTGCCGATAATATGCAGCCCCCCTAATTCAATAACCTGCTTCTTCTCTTCTTCACAAAGCTGCTGCGCAGCTTCCAGCGCATATTTGTAGGCATCGGTTGTATCATCCTTTCCCGCCTTTTGCGCAGCCAGCGCCTCAGGGTTTCCGCCGAGTATAATATCTGTGCCTCTGCCAGCCATATTGGTTGAAATAGTCACAGCCTCCACCCTTCCTGCCTGGGCTATGATCTCCGCCTCTTTTTCGTGGTGTTTTGCATTCAATACATGATGTCGAATGCCGTGCTTTGCAAGAAGATTTGCCAATCTTTCAGATTTTTCAATAGATATGGTGCCCACTAATACAGGCCTGCCCTTTTCGTGCCACTCCTTTATCTCTCTAATCACGGCATTAAACTTTTCCTTCTCAGTTTTATAGATTAAATCAGCATGATCAGTCCTCCTCATGGGCTTATTGGGAGGCATAATCATTACCTCAAGCTTATAAATTGCATGAAACTCCGCTGCCTCTGTATCCGCTGTACCGGTCATGCCTGCCAGCTTTTTATACATCCTGAAATAATTTTGGAATGTAATGGTGGCAAGGGTCTGGTTTTCGTTTTCTATCTTAACCTTTTCCTTTGCCTCAATTGCCTGATGAAGCCCGTCGCTCCACCTTCTTCCAGGCATAAGCCTTCCGGTAAATTCATCCACGATAATCACCTGGCCGTCCTTCACCATATAATCCACATCCGGATGAAATAACACATGTGCGCGCAAGGCCTGATTCACATGGTGCAGGGTCTCAATATGCTGCGGGTCATAAAGGTTTTCTATACTCAATAAATGCTCAACCTTTTCAACCCCTTCCTCGGTCAAAATAACCTGTCTTGCCTTTTCATCAACTGTGAAATGTTCATCTTTTTTCAGGCCCGGAATTATCCTGTCAATGGTATAATATTTATCCGTTGATTCCTCTGCAGGGCCTGAAATAATAAGCGGAGTCCTTGCCTCGTCTATGAGGATGCTGTCCACCTCGTCAACTATTGCATAGTTCAGTTCCCGCTGCACATACTCATCCAGAGAAAATTTCATATTGTCCCTGAGATAATCAAAACCGTATTCATTGTTTGTACCATAGGTGATGTCCGCATGATACGCCTCTCTGCGGCTGCACGGCCTCAGGTGAAAAAGCCTTTCATCCTTTGGCGAATAAGCCGGGTCATAGAGAAATGATGCATCATGCTGTATTACGCCGATTGACAGGCCGAGGCTGTGATAGACCGGCCCCATCCACTGCGTGTCCCTCTTTGCCAGATAATCGTTTACCGTAATAAGATGACAGCCTTTACCCTCCAACGCATTCAGATAAAGCGGCAATGTTGCCACAAGGGTTTTTCCCTCGCCGGTCTTCATCTCGGAAATCTTCCCTTGATGCAGAACAATCCCGCCCAATAACTGGACATCAAAATGCCTCATGTTGAGCCTTCGCCTTGATACCTCTCTTACAACAGCAAATGCCTCACAACAACCGGCTGAATCTTTTTCAGTTCCCGCTCGTTTCTGCTTCCAAAAATCTTTTTTAACGCTACGCCTATCATGTGGTGATGTCTCCCTTTTATCTTTTGCCTTCAGGCCTTAACAGTTTTAACTGAGAATGTTTTGCTATCTGGTCAAAGTCTCTATCATTTGTATATAAACAGCAGTCATTTACTATGGCTGCGACAGCAATCAAAACATCAATAGCGCTTACCTGCATACCTTTTCTACTCAAATGATTTTTAAGTTCTGCTGCTTTGATGTAATCTCCTCTTTTTATTTCAAGCAAAGGAAAGGCATCTAAATATTTTTTTAAGCTTGTAAAATCTTCAGGCTTTTTTATGCCTTGCAATATTTCCTGAAGAATTATACCGATCAGATAAATATCTTCGCCTCCCTGAATTATCTTTCTAAGTGTTTCGGATTCAGGGTTTTGAACAGGGCTATGTCTTCTTAGCGCTAATGACCAGATAGAAGTGTCTGCGATTACCCTCATCTGTGTTTTCTCTCTTGTTTATAATCATAATCCTCTTTCATCCCTATTTTCCCAAACAGCATAAGAATATCCTTCTGCTTTCTTTTTTGAATAAATTCCCTTA
>JACPZB010000023.1 GCA_016195725.1 Deltaproteobacteria bacterium
AGAATCGGATATTTCTGTCATGCACACCATTGCCTATCTTCTGGGCAGGTATGTGCCGCAGGCAAAGAGATACAGGCCAATTGAGGTTGTTGAGGAATTTGCGAGGGTCATACACAAGGAGCAGGATTTTACTGTAGAGGGTTCACATGCCACGAGATTTGCAAAGATGTTTGAAGGCGACTTAACAGTTAAAATACCAAAGGTCTTTTGGGATTATACAACCGCCGAGGTGCTCACACTGGAGCGTATCTACGGAACCCCGCTGGACGAGGCTGAAAAGATAAAGGCCCAGGGGCTGGATGTAAAAAAGATTGCGGAGAATGGCATACGGGCGTTTTTCAAGCAGGTATTTGAATTCGGATTTTTCCATGCTGATTTGCACCCTGGAAATATCTTTGCAAGTCCGAATGGCACCATTATATATCTTGATTTTGGCATCATGGGCAGACTTGACGAGAGCGTAAGGAAATATCTCGCAAGTTTATTGTTTCACCTCATAAGACAGGATTATTACAGCATGGCTCAGGTGCATCGGGACATGGGACTTATATCTAAAGAAGTTGATAACCATGATTTTGAAGACGCGCTGCGGGAAATTTGCGAACCGGTATTCGGGCGGACCCTTGAGCAGATAAATATGTCTGAACTTATCATGAAGCTCATCCGTACAGCACGGCGCTTTCAGATGAGGCTTCAGCCGAATCTCCTGCTTTTGCAAAAGTCTATGGTAATCATTGAAGGCGTTGGCAGGCAGATATATCCTGATGTGAATATGTGGGAGGTTGCAAAGCCGTTAATCTACAAATGGATGATAAAGGAAAAGGCTTCGCCAAAGAGGATATATGAGAGGGGCAAAGGTAGGGTAGAAAATTTCGTGGAAATGGCCACAGATGTGCCGTATCAGGTGCATTCTGTATTGAGTAAAACGCTTAGTGAAGAACTGAAAATCGGTTTTGTGCATCATAAGCTTGAGGTATTGTCTGACGAAATTGCCGGCCTCGGCCATAGGATTGCAACTGGGATGATAATTGCTGCATTGATTATAGGTTCGTCTCTTCTTGCGATAGCAAATAAAAGCATGGTGGTATTCTGGGGCATGCCTGCATTGAGCTGGGCAGGGTTCGTAATCGCTGGAATACTTGGCCTTAAGTTAGGCTCATCCGTTTCAAAACCTAAGAGACCTCAATAAAACTTATGCAGATATTGATAACACGATATTTTCTCTCTTTTATTCTCTTTTTTCTCCTTTCAGCCCCAGCACTTGCAGCAAGGGTCCCCATGGCTTTAGAGGAGGTTCCCATATACCCCGGTGGAATTTTGATGTCGGAGCAGTGGAATGAGGATTATAAAAAATCTGGATTCTATGGGATACAGGAGGAGTTTGACGGTCTAACTCTGAGCAAACGCTCTGTTAAAGTTTATGGGGTCAAGACCGATTCTGACGACATTCGGAGTGTGCAAGCTGTTTTTGAAGAATTAAAGAAATTCTACTGGGGTAATCTCGGAGGAAAACCCTTTCGAGATACTGGTTTACCTGATTCTATCAAACTCCCTGACTATTCCAAACTTAAATCAGGCACAACAACAAATATTAATTTTGGATACGACCACTGGGGATTTCCTGTTTTTCTCTGGGTCAAAAAGGAAATAAATGGCGATATTACTTTATTATGGATTTATATGATAGATGCTAAAGGTATCGGACACTTTCCCGGCGGAATAATGGTGATAATCGGCGCTGATACCTATTCTAAAAATGTTGCCATAAAAATACCGGATGAGGCAGAACTCGGAGCGCCCCTCTATCCCGGCGTTGTGTATAATCCCAGAGAATCCGTTGGCTCTGGTATCATGATTACCCATGTCTTTTATTCCAATGACACGGCTGAAAAGATTGTAAAGTTTTATGAGCAGTACACTGGAACAACTCCTTTAATTGGCGAACCAACGAACGGCGGCAAAAGCTATCTGTTCCAGGGATACTCGAAGAAGAACCGAGATAACTGGATTGCTGTGATAGATAACAAAGAAAGCTCTCAGGGAAAAATCCGGATAGAATTTGTTCTTGTTCAATAGTTGCATTGAACAAGCATAGCAAGTGCACTTCCAATAGCTTGCTGCGGGAATACTTTCTATCCCCTCTCCCCAAAAATAGACTTTGATTTTTGGGGACTCTCTCTCTTGACATTGTGTAATATGAGGGGTAGAGTAATCCTGATAAAGCAGAAGGAACCGTATCTTGAGCATTGGTTTTTTTTGCTGCACGACATTACAGATAAGGAGGAAAAATTATGAGCATACGATCCATAATCTTTACCATACTATCTGTTGTGGTCTTTGTGCCAGCAGCTTTAGGGCAGGCGGCTGAGGGCAAATCCAAGGCAAAACCTGCAACGGCTAAGGCAATCAATGTGACCGGCAAGTGGAACACGAATGTCGCGGGCAATCAGGATCTCTGGCTGCACCAGGAGGGCAATATAGTCTGGGGCATGACCCCGAATTGGGACGCGGCCCCGGGCGAGCTCGGCAATCTGGTACGGGGCAGCTGGAACGATGGGCGGCTCATCCTGTTCTATCGGGACAGTTACAAGGGCGCGTCGGGGTGTGGCGGCGCACCGATGCTGCTCGTAATGAAAAGCAAGGGCACGGCCACCCGGCTGGACGGCATCGAGTTCACAGCCAGCGGGGAGACACCGGAGAAGGTCTTTGAGCGCGCCTCGCCGGACTCAGGCCCGGAGTTTGAGTATCCCTACGGCGCGGAACTCAAGGACTGCGGCAGTCTGCCTACGCATGAGCTTGCGTTCGATGTGAATTCAGATCAGCTCAAGGGGAGTGAGTGGTCTCTGCTCAAGTCTGTTGCAGAGCTGCTCAAGAAGGAAACCGGAATCAAGATACGCATCCTTGGCCATACCGACTCTACCGGCGATGCGACCAAGAACAAGGACCTCTCGCAGCGGCGGGCCGAATCGGTAAAGAAGGTTCTGGCGCAGAAGTACGGCGCCGACGAAAAGCGCATCTCAACGAAGGGCTGGGGCGACGAGCAGCCGCTCGTGACCAACGACACTGAGGAAGGCCGTGCCATGAACCGCCGCGTAGAGATTACGGTAGCGCGATGAACAGTGAGCATCAGCGGATGCGAAGAGAATGAAGAGTTTGACACTCAATACATAAACCCTTTAGAGATCAGGTTTCTCTAACGGATAAAGGAGGACATGATTATGACAAGAAAATTTTTAACCGTATTCCTATCAGTTTTGATAACGTCGGCGCCCCTCATCAGTGCAGGCAAAGAAATTCTCAACCCGCCGACAGAAAAGGAACTCGGCATACCCATTTTCCCGGGCGCTGAGTATAGGTTTGGAGAAATGGACGTCGTTGATAGTTATGATCACTTTGAAGATAGATATGAGTATGAGTATCGGGCCAACATGAAAGAGGCGATAAGTTTTTATGAAAAGCGTTTTAAAAAGAAGGCTGTCAATACAGGCACGGAAGGCATGCCTGTTTATACCTTTGAAAGCGACAAATGGCATATTACCTTTACCCCCTATATTGGTGAGGGAGCTTCTTCTGATAGCATGAGAATTTATTTTACGAAGATACGACAGAAGGCAGCGGGGGAAAAACCGAAACTAAAGTCTGAGGAGAAAATGCAAAAATGCAACGAATATATGGTGAAGTATGTGAAGGCCATAGGTAAAAACATGAAAGAGGCTGAAGAGATTATGAAGAAGTATCAAAGTGAATGCAAATAAGGTTTATGGGGCTATAGGGATTGTAAGGGTAAGTCTAAGGCGTTGGAGAACATAGGGTCATAGGGTCGTCGGGTCTACTTTCTTGACATTACAGAATAGCAGATGAAGGAGGATATTATGAAAGCTGTTTTTGCAATCATAGTTGCATTTTCAGTGTATTTAGGATTAGGGAGCGCAGTCTTCGCAAAACCCGTAGATCCTGTCTGTGAAAAGGTGCTTCCGCTTGCAGAGGTCAATAAAGCATATACGAAAAAGAAGATTGTCCTTTTTGGCCAGCAAGAGCAGCGTTGGGCCACGGCAACCTGCAACTACGGTCATGAGGATGATAAAGAGCCAGCGCTTACTCTTGGGATAGCCCCCTACATCAGCAGCGATAAGTTCAATAAAACCTACAAGAACAACCCGCTATGGAAGCCTCTCACCGGGGTAGGGGATGAGGCCTTTGTATCGGGCAAGCTTGGTGATATGGTCGTAGCGGGAAAGGGAAAGCTTGTGATAATGCTTGTTTCGTATGTTGATTTAGATAAGAAAACTTTCAAGACTACCCCCAAATTTTCCACCAATCAGCTTGTTGAGTGGGCAAAACAGATTCTGGCCAGGTATAAATAAGTAAACGCCTTCATGATTTTGTCCAAGTCTCAGGAGCATTGCAACCCTTTTTTGAAACTTATTCCCATCTCTTCCCCTGAGGAAAAGATGAAACTACGAAGCACATATTGAAAAAGAAAACCACCACATACTTCGGCAATAAAATAATTCCTGCATATGAGAAAAAACAGCGGGTGCAGGATATATTTACCTCTGTTGCGGACAAATACGACCTGATGAACGACCTGATGAGTTTCGGCACACACAGGCTCTGGAAGAGGTTTGTGGCTGAAAAGACAAACCTTAAGCCGGGCGATTCTGCCATAGATGTATGCGGTGGAACCGCTGATATAGCCATGCTCATGGCAAAGAGGGTCGGTGAAAAAGGGAAGATTGTTGTCTATGACATAAACAGGGGAATGCTGGAATTTGGCAGAGACAAGTGCATTGACAAAGGCTTTCTAAAAAACATTCAGTATACGCAGGGAGATGCGGAGGAGATAGCCTTTGAAGATAACACATTCCATTGTGCCACAGTAGGCTTTGGCATAAGGAATGTTACCTATCTGGAAAAGGCGTTCAAAGATCTATTCTTTCAAAGTCATGCCGGAGATTGGCGAGCTTGTAACAGGCAACCGGGGCGCATACACCTATCTTCCGGAGTCCATCAGAAAATTTCCAACCCAGGAGGAGTTAAAAAAGATTATGGAAGGGGTAGGCCTTTTTAAGGTCAAATATTATAATCTGTTTAACGGCATCGCAGCAGTGCATATTGGGGT
>JACPZB010000050.1 GCA_016195725.1 Deltaproteobacteria bacterium
AGATAGGACAGGGCGCAAAGCCGGGTATTGGCGGACACCTGCCCGGAGAAAAGATCCCGCTGGACATCGCAAAGACAAGGATGATACCTGTTTGCACTGATGCAATCTCTCCTGCGCCCCAGCATGACATATATTCAATAGAGGATTTGAGGCAGTTAATATTTGCGATTAAAGAAGCAACCAATTACACAAAACCTGTGTCTGTCAAAATTGCGGCGGTTCACAATGTGGCTGCAATTGCATCAGGCATTGTCAGGGCAGGCGCAGATATCGTGTATATTGACGGATTCAGGGGCGGCACAGGCGCGGCGCCTGTTATTATCCGCGACCACCTCGGCATACCCATTGAATATGCGCTTGCGGCAGTGGATGAGCGGTTAAGACAGGAAGGCATAAGAAATGAGGCATCCATTATAGCAGCAGGCGGCATCAGGAGCTGCGCGGATGCGGCAAAGGCAATCGCTATGGGCGCTGACGCTGTTGCGCTTGGCACATCGGCGCTTATCACCATGGGCTGCACCGTGTGCGGCAAGTGCTATACAGGAAACTGCAGTTGGGGCATAACAACCCAGCGACCGGAACTTACTGTTCGGCTTGACCCGGAGGTATATGCAGAAAGGCTTATCAACCTGATTCACGCATGGAGCCATGAATTAAAAGAGATACTCGGGGCGCTCGGCGTGAATGCAATTGAATCTTTAAGAGGAAACAGGGAAAGACTGCGCGGTGTCGGCCTGGATGGACAGACATTGGATTTATTAGGTGTAAAACCGGCGGGAAGGTAAAAAGGAGAATCATGCTTACCATCGACGCAAAAGGACTATACTACAGAGATTTGAACAGCAAGGTTCGGGAGGCTGTTTCTAAAGGTGAAAAGGAAATCCTCCTGAAAAATGTAAACGGCCAATACTACATAGGCGACGGATTAAGGGGTGAAACAACCATTACCATAGACGGCGTGCCTGGAAATGACCTTGCCGCATTCATGGACGGCCCCACGCTTATCATAAAAAATAATGCCCAGGATAATATCGGCAATACAATGAACAGCGGCAAGGTGATAATCCACGGCAATGCAGGCGATGTGCTTGGATACGGCATGAGGGGCGGCAAACTGCATATCCGCGGCGATGTAGGCTACAGGGTAGGCATTCACATGAAAGGATATAAAAAACAAAACCCTGTTATTATCGCAGGCGGCAAGGCAGGAGATTTTTTCGGCGAATATATGGCAGGCGGAGCGCTTATACTGTTAAATCTTGACAATAAACATGTCCCCGAAGGCTTTAATCGGGGAAACGATAGCAGGCCTATGGTAGGAGATTATCTCGGCACAGGCATGCACGGCGGGACAATCTTCATAAGAGGCGAGGTTGATAAAAAGCTATGCGGCGCAGAAGTGGGAATTGCGGATTTAACCGAAGAGGACACAAAACTTCTAAAAGAATATCTTGAAGATTACTGCAAGGACTTTGGCCTTAATCCGGGCGAAATTATGAAAGGCTCATTTAAAAAACTGACCCCTGCTTCACTCCGACCCTATGGGAATCTCTACGCATATTAAGATAGCATCGGAAAACCTTCACAATGTCACCCTGAACCCTGGTGCGGCGCCGGGCCAGCTTTGTTTCAGGGCCATGACAATATTATGCAATTTACGAGTTTTCCGACACTATCATTAAGCAACGCAATCCAGTGACAAACGCAATGATTAAATCCCAACGGCCAAATTCCAAATTACAACTAAATTCCGATAATCCAATGTCCAAATAAGCAAACAGTTGTTATAAATTGCATGTTTGGGATTTTGAACATTAAAATTTTGTCATTATTTGGTTGTTGGCGCTTGGAACTTGGTTATTCGAATCATATCTTCGTAATATCCACCGGCAGTCTAAATGTAAAATCACTTCCCCTGCCATATTCACTTTCGACCCTTATAGTGCCGTCCTGCATCTCCACATACCTCTTGACAAGAACAAGACCGAGACCGGTTCCCTCATGTCCCCCGGTAGTAATATGCTTAAACTCTTTAAATATGCTGCCCATATCTTCCTTTTTAACACCTATACCATTATCTATAACAGAGACCTGAAGAAAATAATTATTGGACACCGCCCTTACTTTTACATGTCCACCCTCATTGGTAAATTTTACGGCATTGCTGAGGAGATTATACATTATCTGTCTGAACATTCTCTCATCGGCCACAATAGTAGAAACACTGCTCGCTATATCTACCTCCACAAATATCTTCTTTTTTGCAGATAGGGGGCTAATAATTGAGTGGACCTCATCTATCGCATCTGCCACTGAAAATTCTTCAGGCTTTATTTCCATCTTGCCAGCCTCAATCTTTGACAGGTCAAGGATATCATTAATCAAATCAAGAAGATATTTGCCGCTTTTGTGGATATAGTCTATGTATTCAAACTGTTTCTCATTTAAATCTCCGCAGGTCTTATCGTAGAGCAGTTCCGAAAAACCCAAGATAGAGTTAAGCGGTGTCCTGAGTTCATGGGATATGCTGGCAAGAAATTCTGACTTTAGCCGGCTTAGCACCTCCATCTCTTGATAACCTTTCCTTAATCCTTCCGTCCGCTCTGCAATGCGCTGCTCCAGTTCAGAGTATGACTTATTAATCTTTTCTACCATTTGATTAAACTTATTTGCGAGGTCCTCTATTTCATTGTCTGTTTTGATATGAATACGGTGGCTTAAATTGCCTTCGCCGATGATCTCGGCACCACGCTGCAGAACACGAATCGGCTCCACAATTCTTCTGGCAGCCCAAAACCCCATGGCAGAAAGTATAACAATTGAAAAAATTAGAAGAAATACCATCCTCTTTAATAATGTGTAGATTGGGGCATAACTCTCGTCGGGTGACTGGCTGACAAATATATACCATTTATTCCCATCAAAGGCATTTTTCATCACATCAGTGGATGTTAGGGGGGCGAATCCCGCAATAGCATTTATACCTTCATGGGCATTATCCTTTACAACTGCCCAACCCACTGACGGTATAGTAATGTTATTCATCAATTCACCGGTAACCCTATGAACCTGAGGCGGAAATATGGGGCAGAGAAGGATAATGCTTGCAGAGTTTATCAGCATGGCATGGCCTGTTTTTCCAATCCGAAACTTCTGCACTATTCCAGAAATTTTCTCTATTTTACTAACAGCGCGAATAACACCAAGGACTCCTTCGCCTTTTTTATCCATGATAGGCGCTGCAATGGTCTGCAAATACTGGTTGTTATCAGGATCAAGATATATTTCGCTTATATAAATATTCCCTTTGCCATTATTATAGGCTGCCTGCCACCACCCTTCATTGCCAAAATACAGATATTTGGTTTTCTTGGCAGAGGCAACCAATACCCCTTGTGCATCGGTTATAAAAAGTTCAACATATCCTTCTGTTTGATCCTTAACCTCAGCAAGGTATCTGGCAGGTGGATTGCTTAGCTGGTCTCCTATCTGTTTTGCCTCTTCTTCGACCTTTAACCACCGCATCTCCAGTTTCCGGATATGCCCTTCTATCGTCAACTTATCTTTGTTTGTATAGAATCTATTTGCTGATATTGCCGCATCTCTTATAATTGGGGAAAGGGCAAGGCTTCTAACACTATATACCGACTGCTCTATAATAATTTTAATATTATTCGCAATCTCTTTAGCTACCCTCGCAAAATTTTCACCTACAGATTCTGTAAGCTCCTTCCTGCCCTGCATATAGACCAAAGATATCCCTATCATAATAGGGAATATCCCGACTACGAATATGAAGATAGCTATCCTCCGCTGAATACCCTTTTTTTTCATCTGAAAATATAAATTCCAAATCCCACAACCCACTTCGTAGGCACCCCGAAGTTCCAGATAATATCCAATAACCGCAACCCCAAACAATCCATCATTTGGCATTTGATAATTGGAATTTATTCGGTTATTGGCGATTGGCGATTGGAATTTTCATCCTCTTTTGTGAACTTAGTTCACGAATATTTTATTTTCACAATTATAAGGCAATCTTTTTGCCTTCCGTAATATCTCTGCCTATGCCTACAAGACCAATAATATTTCCGTTTCTCTCCTCAAGCCGCGAGAGGGTAAGGCTTATATACGCAATATCCCCCCCCTTTTTCATAAGTTTAGCCTCATAACCAGTTATATCCCCTTCCTCAATCACTCTCTTTCTTATTCGCCTGTACTCGCCCTTATCAATAAATAGATATTCAATTTTGCTGCCCACCATGCTTCCCTTATCATAACCCAGTATATTTTCAGCCCCCCGGTTAAACTGGACAATTTCATCAAACAGCGTAGTGGTAATAATCATGTCGCCTGAATGCTCAAGGATGTTTTCCAGATATTCCGCTGTCTTTTCCAACTCTGCTGCTCTCTCCTCTACCATAGCCTTAAGCTCTTTGTTGTACTTTTCAACCTGTTCTCTGGAGGTCTTTAATTCAACCAACATCTGGTTAAATAAGGCGACCAACTCTCCAATTTCATCTTCCGCTGCCTTTTCCACTATTTGATTCAAATCACCTTTAGCAACGCCACCGGCTGCAGCGGATAATGCCCTGATCGGGGTTGTAATCCTCCGGGAAATGTAGATGGATATCCCCATACCTGCTGCAATAGCAACGATGGAAAAGATTATAATCTGCCATACCCCTCTCTCCCTCTCCTTGTCTGCCAAAATGGTCACATAATCCAGCGACCGCCACGCCTCATCATAGAGCCCTTCCACACTGCTGACCAAGATCGGCTTTGCCCTGTCCACCTCTCTGAGCAGATTGGCAAGATTCGCACGGCGCATAGCTGCCGTGCCTTTTAAGAATTGTTCTGTCAATTTTCGTATAAAATCAAATTCAGTATTTACCTTTTTCAAAAAATCTTTTTCGCTTTCCTTGAGCCGTAATTTCCCCACATATAAGATCTTTTTTTCCAGGTCAATGGCCAGGGACCGGTAATACTCCACATCCTGTATCTGCCCCCTGATTAAAGAATCGTTGATACCAACAAATTGTTTGACAGAATGTCTAAGGGCGTCCACCATATCATACTTATGGGCATAAACCATGATCTGGTTCACGGACCTATTAACATGACCAAGGGTAATATAGGCAAAAGAGCTTACAACAATCACGAATATAAGCATCGTTATATAACCAAACACCAATTTTGCTTTTATTGTCACTCTCACCTTTCGCCCCTTCTATCTTGCTAAAATCATAATGACTTATCCCGTTAGAAGTTTACCCCCTCAGCCAGAAAGCCCTGGTCTCCAGACCAGTGATGAATGGTGAATTAAAGCTCAGGTCTTTAGAAAAATCATCTCCTTTAGACAAGGTATGGGGGGTTACCTCTTAAACTTCCCGCCGGCACTGTCTCCAACAAAAAAGACAACAGGGTTTATCTTAAATCCGCCATAGTTCCCTTCCCCTTCTCAACAGTTATAGCCTGGGAAGGACTAATTTTCCTCTTGTACCATATCTTCAAGTCATATACACCCGGCGGCACATTTCCTATCTCATATCTCCCATGCTTATCAGGAATAGCGAAATATGGATTTTGCAGCACCAGAATATATCCTTCCATATCTGGATGGATATTACATAGAAGAACCACCTCTCCAAGACGGTCAAAGATGAAAGACCTGACCACGCCTTTGGGATATGTGCCGAGATTAAACTTATGCCCTGCCCATGACGGGGTAAATATATTATTGAGCACATCATCGCTGTTATGAAAATCAACTGTAGTTCCAAGCACTACAGGGAGGACATAAGGGACAAATGTAAGATCAATCTGGTCAATAATAGGATGCTTCTCAGAGGGTATAAATATGCCTTCTGCCTTCTCAATATAGATAATCACTTTCCCTGCATCATCTTCACCCTTCAGTTTTACTGTTCCCCTGACAGTCTCGGCATAAGATGTGTTAGCCAGCATGAATAGCAGTATAAGTGAAGTTCTATATATTAACCGCAGATAAATCTTTAGCAGTGAGAATGCCAAAAGAATTCTGCAAAACTTGTTATGCGATCTTCCCTGGATATTTACCAAAACCATTTTAAGCCTCTGCGATAAAATGAGAATATCGTAAACTAAGGTTGCCTCTTTACCCACACACATAGAATGCCCCACCCTTCAGGGCAGGGATGAATGGGTGGATTAAAATCTTCCTCAAAAATGTCCAGTCCTTCAGGACGGGGGTTACCCTTTACTTTTACTTGTCTACTATCTATTATTTATAGGGCGAAATCCAATCTAATAAGCCCCAGGGAACTCTCCCCCCCTGTGGTATGCAGCGCCCCTTCGGCAATAAGCTTTATATTTGTTCGAATCAATGCCACCAGACTGATAACTATTTCATCCTTGTTCTGTTCATGTTCCATATCAGCTATGCCGTATCTTAATATCCCGATAAGCCACGGATAAAGAATAAGATCAGCCTCAGAAAAGTAAGAGGTTACAGAGGTCTGTTTGAAATCGCCTCTTGGATTATCATGTTTCCCCTGAATAACTGCGCCAAACAAATTGATATTATCATAATTGAGGTCAAAGGTAAAACCGTACCTGTAAAATTTATCGTCTGCGCCAATACCTGAAATCCTGTTCTCTCCCAAATAACCCAATGCACTGGCATAGATTGACCTTTCAGTCCCGACCTCCGGCAGAGCAGTTCCCTCTTCTGTCTTGATGCCGGAGCCATCCAACCCAAATCCGCCAAACTTATACCCAACCCTAAAATAGGCATCCTTTGTTGAATTGTTGTCTAAAGACTGCGTGGATTTATCCATTTTACCAGCGCCATTGCCATTAACGACGCCTGCGGCATATTCCACCCGGCTTTTTACAATGCCGTCTATCTCTATGCCTCTTTGATCTGAAAAGTGAAAGTTATCTTTCCCAACCTCAAAGATGTTAAATAAATACGGTGTATGCGTTAAACGGCGATGGTTAGAGAAGGGAGTTACAGCAGGTTCAAACTGGCCGATGGTTAAATTTAAAAAACGCTCAGGAAGACTATAATTAAAGAGATTATCAAATCTGAGGAAAAGCCTCTCTACACCGCCAAAGTCATTTCCATCTTCAATGAGTGCAATGCTGCCAAAGAAAGATATGTCTTCACCGAGAGTGCCTGCTGAAAGGAGATCAATTTCTTGAGGAAATATGAAGTCGTGCTTAACTTTGGAATCTGGGTCGTATCTGTATAGAGCGCTTCCCACTAAGGAAAAAGGCACACTACCTGGAATCTCGCCAGGCCAGACCCCATCCGGCCATACTTCCTTCCAGGCTGCCGCACCCAGGCTTATAGGTTTTTCTTTTACATATCTCTCATCAACCTGAGGAATCTGATATCCATTTCTTCTAAAGACCTCCCCAAAGAAGTTGAGCTTCGGAAAGGCAGTATGACATGTTACACAGCTTGTTTTATACTTTCTTGCAAAGACCGGTATAGCCTCTGCCCTTGCATATAAAAACGATAGCAGTAACAGGGTAAAGATTATGATAGTTATACCCTTAATGGTCATATGCTTCCTTTGTAAAGATCGCTCTTATTCTACCATTGTATCAGACAATTTTTACAATTTTTCATTTTACTTACCATTCCCCAAACACCTCGGCCTCAAAAATATAGATATCAGCCCCATCCTTCCAACCGTCAGTGGGAAGACAAGCCTTCAGGCTGGTGTGTTCTAAAAACTGGGTTCTATCCCAGCAATGCTCTGTTGCCACCTGAGGGAGGAGCACGCCCCGGCAAAAACCTTTCACAATATATAACCCGTGTCTCCCAACCTCAATTTCAGAAATAGCCTTTATCTTCTTCATCGGCGAAAGGCAAGATATCTCAATAGAAATCTGAGAAAGCTCGGATGCAACAAGCGGCATAAATCTGGGATCTTGGGTAGCCGCCGAAACAGCCATATCTGCTACTGTTAAATAGAGAGGCTTGTCTGATGTGAATATGCCGATGCACCCCCTCAACTCGCCTTTCTCTTTTATGCAAACAAATACCCCTTGCCTTTCCATGAGCGCAGGACTTTGCACCTCAAAGACAGGAATCTTCTTTGTCCTGACATAGGATTCAATGGTCTCCATTGTTATCTTTAATAAGAACGATTTATCTTCTTTTGAAAGGGGCATAGTTTTATTTTGGATTAAAATACATCTCCGCAGAAATTACGATATTCACAATCAAGACATTTGGCCTGCAATTTTACAGGCGGAGGAATTTGCTGGCAGTGTATCATGTTTCGGATATTGTCTAACATATTTTTGGTTTCTTCTTTGAGTTCACCGGTTAAATCAAAAACCACAGCATCCTCTTTTGGAATCAAATATATAAACCCTTTGTCAACACTGCAATGATATATATCTTCAAGGATTATAGCATAACCTAAAAGTTGATAAAGATGATTTTTATGCGGCTGCGAGGCAGTATATTTAAAATCCACAGGATAATACGCAGCATCCGTTTTTATGAGCAAATCCACCTTGCCGGACAAACCATATTTCTCAGAATATAATTGCTTGTGAAATTCTCTTTTGCCACCGGATAAACCATATCTTTTCAGCTTTCTTCTATTTTCCAATCGGTCTATCTTATCCTCTGCTATCTTTCCATGTTCCATCTTAAAGGTCGTCTTTTTCTCAACAGGCATAACATAGTTATAAAATACAACCCTTGGACAATAAACAAACTGTTTAAGGTCGCTCACTCTAAGTTGAATCATCAATTTTTTCCTGTATCAACTCTCTTCTGGCTTTAATATCCTTTTCACAAACAGGAAGCATAAGGAGTTTTCCTGTCTTACCGCCAATGAGAAAAGAAAGTTTCAAGAAAAGCTCCTCGCGCCTATTTCTACCTAACATGCCTGAAAAGCCGCTGAATTGAATCCTTTGAAGTCCATAGTCTTTGCATATCTCCGCTATCTTGCTGCGAATGCCGTCGTCTTCTATATCGTAAAAGATATAAACCGCATGCTCTTCCATAATTACCACTTAAACCTGAATGCCTTGTATTGTCTCCTGCCGCTCAAAAAGGCTGAAAGATTTCTTGCCTGCATCTGAATAATTGACCTGATTTTATATTTCCTGCCTTCAAATACTTCTTGAGCCTCCAGCCTTTCAATGATTTTACCCCCGATTACCTTTCTTGTTTCTCCTTCCAGCATTCCATTATTCATCTTGATTGATTCACCAAGATTGATATGCGCAATTACAGCCCTGTCGACAACAGG
>JACPZB010000049.1 GCA_016195725.1 Deltaproteobacteria bacterium
AAGGGTTTTGATACCTTTGCGCCTATTGGGCCGTGGATAGAGACGGATTTGAATCCCATTGATGTGAGGATAGAAACATATCTCAATAATGAAAGAAAGCAGGATACCTCAACAAAGGATATGATATTTGATGTTTATCATTTATTAAGTTTTGTATCTCATGTTATGACATTGCTTCCTGGCGATGTGATTGCAACCGGAACGCCGTCGGGTATTGGCAAAATGAAACATGGCGATAAGGTAGAGATAAGGATAGAGGGGATAGGAAGTCTGATGAATACAGTAGACGGTAGACAGTAGAGAGGAAAAAAAGAAAGTCTGTCCTGTCTACCGTCTACTGACTACTATCTACCACAAATAATGGAGGTGTTTTTGTGTCAGAGAGTTACATCCAGAAACTCTTTGCCGATAGGATAGGCGGCGGCAGGTTCGGCAAGGAGACAAAGATTTACAAATTTGAAAAGATAAAAAGGGCAAAGGCAGCGGCCAGAAAGGTCTATCCCAATACGGAGCTTTTGGATTTTGGCGTTGGTGAGCCTGATGAAATGGCATTCCCTATGGTTGTAGAGGCATTAAAGATAGAATGCGCAAAGCCAGAAAATAGGGGCTATGCCGATAATGGCATCCAGGAACTGAAAGACGCTGTTGCAAAATATATGGAGAAATTCTACGATGTGAAAGGTATTGACCCGGCAAAAGAAGTTCTCCACTCCATAGGTTCAAAACCTGCCCTTGCCATGCTGCCGTCTGCATTTATTAATCCAGGAGATGCGGCGCTGGTGACGGTTCCTGGGTATCCCATACTTGCCACTCATACCCAGTGGTATGGCGGAAAGGTGGTTCATCTGCCTTTGAAAGAGGAGAACAATTTTTTACCTGACATGGATGCAATAAACAAAGACGATTTGAAAAAGGCCAAGCTCCTCTACATAAATTATCCAAATAATCCTACTGGCGCAACAGCGACTGTTGATTTTTTTAAGCAAGTAGTAGATTTTGCGCAAAAGAACAATATTGTTATTGTGCATGACGCTGCGTATGCCGCGCTCAGCTATAAAGGCAAACCTTTGAGTTTCCTGTCAGTTGATGGCGCAAAGGAGGTAGGCATAGAAATCCATTCATTCTCAAAGGCATTTAACATGACAGGCTGGAGGCTTGCCTTTGTTGTTGGCAACGAGAAGATAATCAGCGCCTTTGGCAATGTAAAGGATAATTATGATTCTGGCCAATTCATAGCCATACAAAAGGCGGGGGTATATGCGCTCGGGCATACTGAGATAACGGAGAAGATTGCTGCAAAGTATAAGAGAAGGCTTGAGATGATTGTTGAGGCCCTTACTTCCGTAGGGTTTTCTGCAGAAATGCCGCAAGGTTCATTCTATCTGTATGTTGGCGCGCCAAAGGGTATTGAGAGCGGCGTAAGGTTCAAGGCGGCAGAGGATGTGTCTGAATACCTTATTGCAGAGAAGCTCATATCAACCGTTCCATGGGATGATGTGGGCCATTACCTGAGATTTTCTGCAACCTTTGTCGCTAAAAATGAAGAAGATGAGAGAAGGGTCATTGGAGAGATGAAGAAGAGGTTGGTAGAGTTGGAGCTGAGATTTTGAAAGACGGTTGCAAGTTGCAAGATTCAAGATTCAAGTTAAGACCTGCAACTTACAACTTACAACTTGCAACTGTTTTTATCAGCATCGGTTCAAATATCGGCGACAGGCTAGAAAACTGTAAAAAGGCAATAGAGAACCTTGCCAATAGGAAAAAGATTGAAATAATCAAGGCATCTTCCTTTTATGAGACAGAGCCGTGGGGTGAGATAGAGCAGGACTGGTTTATAAACTGTGTTGTTCATATAGAGACAACGTTTAACGCAGAGGCGCTATTAACCTTGCTTCACAATATAGAGAAAGGTTTTGGAAGGGACACGGCACAAAAAGGCGGACCAAGGGTTATTGATTTTGATATCCTTTTTTTCAATGGCGAGATAATAAAAACAGAGAATCTTATTATCCCGCATCCGCTTCTTCAGAAAAGAAGGTTTGTCTTAATGCCGCTCAATGAGATAGCCCCTGATTTTATACATCCGGTTTTAAAGAGGTCTGTAGCTGATTTGTTGGATGGGTTAGATGATGACAAAAAAGTTATTTGCGTTGCCGGCTAATGATTCTACGGTGATACATGCGGCTTATAATATACATAATATTAATTTTTTTGATATACATGATTGCAAGGGCATTGCTTTTCCACAAAAGAATACCGGCGCAGAAAAGAGATGAGCCAAAGTTGTATGGGGACGAAACGGTATTCGATCCAGTTTGTCAAAGCTATTTTTCCAAAAGTTCTGCCTTGAGTGTAAAAAGAGGCAATGATACAACCTATTTTTGCAGCGAAGAATGCAGGGGAAAGTTTTTAAAAAAAATATGATTACACAGATTCAAAGAACAAATTACACAGATGACAAAGTTGCTGTCATTCTGAGGGCGAAGCCCGAGGAATCTCAAAGAACGAGATTCCTCGCTTTGCTCGGAATGACATTTCTGTGTAATCGCATTTCAAAATCTGCGTAATCACTTAAAAAAGGAGGATTTATCATGGATTGGGGAATGAAAAATCGTTTGTCGCAGATAATAAAGAATGGGAAATGCCTGTTCATGCCCATTGACCACGGGTATTTTCTGGGGCCTACATCAAAACTGGAAAAGCCTGGTGAAACCATAAAACCGCTTCTTCCTTACAGCGATGCCCTGTTTGTTACACGAGGTGTTTTGCGCTCATGCGTTCCACCTGACAACACAGTGCCAATTATCCTGAGAGTATCCGGCGGCACAAGCATTGTTGGAAAAGATTTGGCAAATGAAGGCATCACCACATCCATAAAAGAGGCAATAAGGCTTAATGCCGCTGCCGTGGGGCTGTCTGTGTTTATAGGCAGCGAGTATGAGCGTCAAACATTATTAAATCTATCAACACTTGTGAATGAGGCAGAAGAATACGGTATTCCGGTTATGGCTGTTACTGCAGTTGGCAAGGAACTGGAAAAAAGGGATGCCCGCTATCTTTCGCTATGCTGCAGGATTGCTGCTGAACTTGGCGCAAAGGTTGTGAAGACATACTGGTGTGAAAATTTTGATAAGGTTACGAATAGCTGTCCTGTGCCTGTTGTGATTGCAGGCGGGCCAAAGACAGAAACGGATTTTGAGGTTCTGGAATTTGTTGCCGATGGAATGCAGAGAGGCGCGATCGGTGTCAACCTTGGCAGGAACATCTGGCAGAATCAGCATCCTGTTGCAATGATTAAGGCAATCCGTGCAATCATCCACGAAAATGCTTCGGCAAAAGAGGCGAATAAGATTTACGAAGATGGGAAGAAAAAGAAGTAGAAAGTAAGTAGGGTGGGCTATGCCCGCCAAAAAAACTATATTCCTATGCGCGTTGCAGTCTATTACAATAACAACGATGTTCGGCTTGAAGAGCGGCCTGTTCCGAAGATAGGTGACGGCGAACTGCTTGTCAAAGTCATTGCCAGCGGTATCTGCGGCAGCGATGTCATGGAATGGTATCGCATCAAAAAGGCGCCGCTTGTTCTGGGACATGAGTTGAGCGGAGAGGTTGTTGAGGTTGGGCAGGGTGTGTCCAAATATAAAAAAGGAGACAGGGTTTTTGTTACGCACCATGTGCCGTGCAACACCTGCCACTACTGCCTTATCGGTCATCACTCTGCATGTGATACGCTCCGCACCACAAACTTTGAGCCCGGCGGTTTTGCCGAATATATCCGTGTGCCGAAGATAAATGTTGATAGAGGGACTTTCATTTTACCGGATGAAATCGCTTATGAGGAAGGCTCATTCATAGAGCCTCTTGCATGCTGCTTCCGTGGCCTAAGGCTTTCCAATTTCAAAGCGGGGCAGAAAGTCCTTGTTATAGGGAGCGGAATTTCAGGGCTATTGCATATTCAGCTCGCAAAGACGCTTGGCGCAGGAAAGATTGTGGCAACAGATATAAGCGAATACCGCCTGAATGTCGCCAAGCAATTCGGCGCAGATGAGATTATCAATGCCAAAGATGATGTGCCAAAAAAGTTGAAGGAGATAAATAAAGGCTTTCTCGCAGACCTTGTTATTATCTGCACGGCAGCGGAGGCTGCAATCCAGCAGGGTTTGCAGTCTGTTGACCGGGGCGGGACAATCCTTTTCTTTGCGCCAACAAACCCTGATGTTAAAGTCTCTATTCCCCTCTGGGAAATCTGGCGGAATGAGGTTACCCTAACCACATCTTATGCCGCAAGCCAATTTGACATTGAAGCCACAATCGAACTCCAGGCCAATCACAGGGTGAATCTGAAAGACATGATTACTCACCGTCTTTCTCTCAAAGATGCGGGTAAAGGCTTTAAACTCGTTGCGGAGGCGAGGGAGTCTATTAAGGTAATTATAGAACCGCAGAGGTGACCCACAAACGCAATCTTTGGCCAAACATTGCCTGCATTTTTGGAGATCACTATAGTTTCTTCACCACCACCCCTATTCTTTTCACCCCTTCTTTTATATTCTCCATTGATGTGGCGTAAGCTAAACGGATGTGGCCTTCACTGCCGAATGCCTCACCGGGCACAACCGCAACCTCTGCCGCTTCGAGGAGAAAGTCTGCAAAGTCTGCTGAGGTGTTTATTGCCTTTCCCTTGAATCTTTTTTTAAGCAGTTTTGAGATGTTTGGGAATACATAGAACGAGCCTGGCGGAAGGAGGCATCGGATGCCTTTTATTGCATTAAGGCCATTTACAATAACCTTCCGCCTTTTATCAAATTCTATTCTCATCTCCTCCACCGCATCCTGCGGCCCGTTAAGAGCCTCTATTGCCGCCTTCTGGCTGATAGATGTCGGGTTTGATGTGGACTGGCTCTGGATATTGGTCATCGCCTTGATGAGCTCTTTCGGCCCTGCCGCATAACCGATTCGCCAGCCTGTCATTGAATATGTCTTTGACACTCCGTTCAATACAATGGTCTGTCTCTTTATCTCATCCGAAAATGAGGCTATGGAGACAAACGGGTGATTGTCGTAGCAAAGTTTTTCGTATATCTCATCTGATATTATAAAGACTCCCTTTTTTACTGCTATGTCTGCTGTAGCTTTTAATTCCTCAGGCAGATATGCCGCGCCTGTCGGATTGGACGGGCTGTTTATGACAATCGCCTTTGTTGCAGGCGTTATCGCATCCTCAAACTCATCCGGCGTTATCTTAAACCCATTCTCCTCGCGGCCTCGCAATATTACAGGTGTTGCGCCCGATATGGCAACCATGACAGGATATGACACCCAGTATGGCGCGGGTATAATCACCTCGTCGCCTTTTTCAAAAAATGCCAGAGACAGATTAAAAAACGACTGTTTTCCGCCGCAGGATACAAGGATTTCTTCCCTTGTATAATCAAGCCCGGCATCCCTTTTAAATTTGTTTATTATAGCGTCTTTGAGCTCATCTGTCCCGCCAACAGCAGTATACTTTGTAAACCCTGCTTTTATTGCCTTTATGGCAGCATCCTTTATGTTGTCAGGCGTGTCAAAGTCAGGCTCGCCCGCGCCAAAGTCTATAACATCCCATCCCTTTGCC
>JACPZB010000064.1 GCA_016195725.1 Deltaproteobacteria bacterium
ATAGCGGTAGCCGTTATTGCCGAGCATTTCAAAGATAAAACGATTGACAAGAGATGCCTTCTGCATGGGTATTAAATTATCCCTGACCAATGCCTCATAATCCTTATTTTCTATTATTGCCCTTGCCGCAAGAAATCCCGATGTCATTGCGTATTTCATCCCAAATCCCCAGAGACAATCCTGAAGCCCTGCCGCCTCTCCAACATAGTATTTGCCGCCTTCAAATGCAGGTTTGTCAAAGAAAAAATTTCCGTAACCGCCAAACTCCTTTGCATCTGTCATATTAAGTTCAGGAAAGACCTTTTTAAATGTCTCTACAGTCCTCTCAAAACATTCCTTCTCTCTTTTAAAATCCTTAAACATGCATGTTGCCATTGTTGCCTTATTCTTATGGATTAAAAGGTATGAATAACCCTTGGGCGCAAGCCTGTCATCCAGAATTGCTGCTGCCGTATCTTCCATAGTCGTATTAAATATAATGCCCTTTGCAATTGCATCAGCCGCCCTTGGGCCAATTCCAACAATGCCGCCGCTTTCAAGTTTGTCAACACGTTTATTGAAAACGATTTCAACGTCTGCCTCTTTTGCCTGTTCCATGAGACCGTGGTCAAGACACCCGGGCGCATGGCCCCGCTGCACAAGATAAAATAACGGTCTTTGCGACCGGATAATCCGTTTATCAAGATTTACATCAAATACGGTAAGTTCGCTGTATGGCTGGCAGGTATAATTTGTTTTGATGCCCAATCGCTCTAAAAGAACAGCCGCATCCTCTTCTGAACTCCAGTTTTCAAGCCCCTGAAAATCTCCGTGAAATCTGTGGCCGACTTCGGATTTTTCTTCATAGACCGTTACCTTGCAGCCTGCCTTTGCAAGATTTATGGCTGCCACAAGCCCTGCCGGCCCTGAGCCAACTATTTCAATATCTTTAGTCATTATTTTAACAGCACCCTTTTTTCTTTTCTTCTGTCTTTGTTTCACCATGGCCCTCATGCCCTTTGTGTGCTTCATGTTCTCCCTGTTTCTGTCCAGAGCCCCCATGAGAATGTCCGCCTCCGCCGCAACATCCCTTCATCATTAAATAAAAGAACAGACCTATCACTATAAAATATATTACTGTCTCCATGCTTATCTCCTCCTTATGCGTGGCACAAAACGCGGCGCTTCTTCCATATATTTGCGGTAATCAGGCATGCGCTGAACCAAATCTATCTCCTCAAGCCTTGCCTGAATCATGAGCCAGACTTCTCCCAAAATGCAGGCAATGACAAAAGAATATGTCGGTCTCAGGAGCGCAATCCCCGCCAAAAGCAAAAATCCGCCTGCATATATGGGGTGACGCGCGTATGCGTATAATCCATGCCGCGCCAAAGTATCCTTTACAGACGGCATATGCGTGCGCCAACCAAGTTCAATGTGTCCCCAAATAAAGGGGATAGAGCCTGCAACAATTAAAAATGCGCTGAGGAGTTGTGTCCATAGACCGGGATTAAATAAAAACGGCGACGGCGCAAGCCATGCAAGGACAAACCCTGTAAACCACAAAGGGATGCCGACCAGGTTACGCAAAATCATGGTAGCGAGTTGGCCGCCTTTTTCGCCCCACAGCTTTGAGTAATAAGCAGTAAATGCGCTGGCGCCGACAAGCGCAAACCCTGTTATTATGAAAAATATTACTGCCCCCATACCTGCCGTGCCGAGATACAAAACAGATAGAGATGCGACAGTAAAGGCTATTAAAAGATAGATTATCGTTTTCACCTAAAAATCTCCTTTTTACCCCATCCCTTTCCTAATCCTCCCCTTGAAGGGGAGGGAACAAAACAAATTCCTCTCTCAGGAAGAGGATTAACCCTGCTTTTTCATTTTCCATCCCTTCCACAAAGCATAAATTGCCGGGATAACAACCAGCGTCAATACCGTGGATGTAACCATCCCACCAACCATTGGCGCGGCAATCCTCTTCATTACCTCCGAGCCTGTGCCTGTTCCCCACATAATCGGCAAAAGTCCTGCCATAATTGCGACAACGGTCATCATCTTGGGTCTTACCCTTTCCACAGCGCCTTCAATTACTGCATCGTAAATATCCTTCTTTGTCATTGCCATTCCGCATTCCGCATTTCGCATTCCGCATTGCTTATATGCGTTATCTAAATAGATAAGCATTATAACCCCTGTCTCGGCTGCAACTCCGGCCAATGCAATAAAACCAACTCCAACAGCAACGCTCATATCATAACCGAGCAGATACATAAGCCAAATACCGCCAACCAGAGAGAAGGGCAAAGAAAGCATGACAATCAAACTCTCTGTGATATTTCCAAAGTTAAAGTATAGCAGCAAAAATATAATGGCGAGGGTAAGCGGCACAATGACCTTTAGTTTTGCGTATGCCCTTTCCATGTATTCATACTGGCCGCTCCATGCAACATAATAGCCCGGAGGAAATTTCACATTTCCCAGCACAGCCTTTTTTGCGTCCTGAACATAACTGCCGATGTCCCTGCCCCGAACATCCACGAAGACCCATGTGTTAAGGAGCGCATTCTCTGTCTTTATGCCTGCCACACCCTTGCTCAATTTGATATCAGCCACCTGCGAGAGCGGTATATGCTGGCCCATCATGGTTGGAACAAGAACCCTGCCAATCTTATCAACATTATCCCGAAGCTCTCTTTTGTATCTTACATTTATCGGGTATCGTTCCAGACCTTCTACGGTTGTTGTGATATTTTCCCCGCCAACGGCAGACATAATCACCTGCTGTATATCCTCGACCTTCAGCCCGTATCTCGCCGCCTCATCCCGTTTTATTTTAATATCAACATAGTATCCGCCGATAATCCTCTCTGCGTATGCGCTGGATGTGCCGGGAACCATTTTTAACGCTGCCTCAATATCAACTGCCAATTGTTCAATGGTCTTTAAATGCATGTCAACCCTGTTTTTTATGGGCATTGACCACTGGATGGGGATGCCAGGCATTTCTAATGCCTTGCTCATCTCAGAGACAAGTTTATCTACGGTCATGCCGTGCCGCCACTCGCTTTCGGGCTTTAAGTTTATTGTTGTCTCAAACATCTCCAAAGGCGCAGGGTCTGTTGCTGTCTGGGCGCGGCCCACCTTTCCGAAGACCTGTTCAACTTCTGGAAATGATTTTATAATCCTGTCCGTTGTCTGCAGGATTTCGTTTATTTTTGTGGTTGACACGCCGGGAAGCGTCGCAGTCATAAACATAAGAGAGCCTTCATAAAGTGTAGGCATGAATTCACTGCCGAGTTTTTTAAAAGGATATATGGTTGCAATAAGCACAGCAATCGCAATAAAAATGGTGATGAGCTTTGCCTTAAGCACGAGGTTTATAATTGGCTTGTATATCCAGATTAAAATCCTTGTGATTGGATTTTTCTTTTCAGGCATGATGCGGCCTTTGATAAAAAATCCCATAAGCACAGGCACAAGGGTAATAGACAGAAGCGCAGACGCAGCCATGGCAAATGTCTTTGTAAATGCCAGAGGCTTAAAGAGCCTGCCTTCCTGCGCCTCAAGCGTGAACACAGGCATAAACGAAACCGTAATAATGAGAAGTGAAAAGAAGAGAGGTGGACCAACCTCTTTTGCGGCATTTGCTATTATCTGCCATCTATCTAACTCCGAACTCCGAACTCCGAACTCCGAACTTCTTTCAAGGTGTTTGTGCGCATTTTCTATCATCACAATTGCGCCGTCTATCATAGCGCCGACAGCAATGGCAATACCGCCGAGGCTCATGATATTTGCGTTGATTTTAAGGTAATACATCACTATAAATGATATGAGGATGCTTACAGGAAGCATGAGTATGGCAACAAGGGCGCTGCGGAAATGGAGGAGAAATATAACGCAGACAAGAGATACAACAATGGACTCCTCTATAAGTTTTTCTTTAAGTGTTGCAATTGCCCGATGGATTAAACCGCTCCTGTCATAAGTTGTAATGATTTGAACGCCCGGCGGCAGGCCCGGCTTGAGTTCTTCTATTTTCTTTTTCACATTGTCTATTACAGTGAGGGCATTTTCGCCGAACCGCATAACAACAATGCCGCCTGCAACCTCGCCTTCACCATTCAGCTCCACAATTCCGCGCCTCTCATCAGGTCCCAGCTCAACCCGGCCCACATCCTTTATCCTGATGGGTGTTCCGCTCCTGTCAACCTTTAAAACTATGTTTTCTATGTCAGGGATATTTTTGATATAGCCGAGGCCCCTCACCATGTATTCCCGCTCTGTTATTTCCACAACCCTTCCGCCCACATCCATATTCCCCATCTTGATAGAGTCAACTACCTCTTTCAACGAGATGTTGTGGGTAAGAAGCCTGTTCGGGTCTATGTTCACCTGATACTGCTTTACAAATCCTCCAATGGATGCAACCTCTGAAACTCCCGGCACCTTCGTGAGCTGATAGCGGATATACCAGTCCTGAATGCCTCTGAGATCCGCAAGA
>JACPZB010000055.1 GCA_016195725.1 Deltaproteobacteria bacterium
AATATTCCTGACTCAAGGCAACAGAGATGCTCTCCATCACCGCATCGCAGATATAATCAGGATGGCCCACGCCTTTTCTCTCAACAATCTCAACATCCTGCTCTGATACAGGTTTGTTTTTAAGGATTTCTACTGTAATATTGCGCATAAGATTATGTCCCCCTTAACAAAGGGGGCTAGGGGGGTTGTTACCTCAACTCATAAACCGCATTGTCCTTGCCAAAGTTTATTATCAAAGGTGTTTGAGGGTGGCCTATCTCTTTTGATATGTCTGTTGTGGTTTGCTTCGAATATTCTCCAAGCTCTGTAAGTGAGATATTGTTGTCCTGGTTTCTGTCTGCCTCTTTTTTGTTGTTCAGTCCGTCAAGGAGTGTGTATGTAAAAAGTCCGTTCCCCTGATAACCATCCAATGCTGACTGTTTGTCGCTTGCCGAGGCATAGATGTGAAGCCCCATCTTTTTTGCCAATACCGACATCCTTGCATCGTAGAGCCCGCTTACTATATAGTCAACTCCTCCGGCATGGCAGGTGTCAAAGATGAAGAGTTGTGATAGAGATTTGATTTTCTTTGAGAACTCTACGATTTCGTTTGAGCTTATGAGGTTATTTTCAGTTACCTTTCCGTCATAGTCGCTTGTGAGCATGTAATACTGGTTTTGAAGAAGTATTCCGTGTCCTGCTGCAAAGAGGATGAAACTGTCTGTGGGTTTTATCTTGTTTGAAAGTTCATTGATTTTGCTTGTTATGTTTGTCTTTGTTGCATTGTCGTCTGTAAGGAGTTCGTAATGGATATTCTGGGGTTTATAAAGGGTCTCTGCCTGTTTAAGAAGCCTTTCTTCTATGTCTTTTGAGTCTTTTACTGCGTATTTGAGGTTTATTGTATTGTCTTTGTATTGGTCTATGCCTATTGAAAGGATATAAAGATGCGGGTCTTCTTGTTTTACTGTTGATGTGAATTTGGCTGTCTGCATGTAGCCCTGGACTGTGTTGTCCTTATTGAATGCTGTTATGCTTATCTCGTTTTCTCCTGATATTGCATCTATCTCTTTGCAGTCATTGAAGGCTTCTCCTTTTGTCTTGGTTGTTACAGGGCTTATATCTGTCTTTTCCTTTATCTGGACGCTTCTCATGTCTTCGTATATTGCCTTGCTGTCGAGTTTTGCAAGCTGGGTCTTTTCTGTAACTGTTTTTGCCGCCTCTTTGTAGTAGCCGTCTGATTCTATGAGTTTGCCGTTATGGAACAGCCTTACCTCTCCAATGCCTCCTCCTATACTTTTTACGTTATAACAGACCTTTGCCTTTGGAGATGCCGGAGAGGTTGTGACAGGGCTTATCTCAACTACAGGAGGAGGGGTCTTGATTGCGTCTTTCATTGTGATTGTGATTAAATCCTTAATGTCATCTCCCCTCAGTTTTGCAGCCACTATGTCGGGACGGTAGAAGACGTCATAGAAGCTTTCAACACTATAAGAAGTCTCACCAGCTTTAACGCTGAGATATTGAGCGCCTTTTTCGGAGGCATTGTAGTAACCTTCTTTGGTTATGGCAAGCCATTCGCCGTCTGTAAAACCGACAAACATAGCCATTTCTTCACCTGTTGCAGCATTGTACATCCTGACAGCTGAATCGCTCAGGTTGAGCATTACACGTCTGCCGTCCGGCAGATAAGCGCCGGAAAGCGCATTGCCGGTATAGAGGAGTTCACCTTTCCATGCGCCTGAGAAATCCACCAACTCCTTTCCTGTTCTCACGTCCCATGTTTTCAGCGGCTTTGCCAATATCATGACCTGCGTTCCATCAGGGGACAGCGCAAGACCATTAACCCCGGATGTTCCAATTGCATGTCCAACTGTTTTAAAACCCGAAAACTCCTTCAGTGCTTTACCGCTTGCCGTGTCCCACACACGAACCGTATCATCTAAACCAGAACTTGTTATAACAGATTTGCCGTCAGGGGAAAAAGCGATAGAGGTAGTATCCAGTCCTATCACGCCCGATTTGTGTCCTTGAATGCTCCAGAACTTTTTTGATGTCGCAATGTCCCAGAGATGGAAAATACCGTCTCCATCTCCGGTAAGGAGGTTTTTGCCGTCAGGGGAAAAATCGGCGGCTGCACACCACCTCTTTACGGGAAATTTTCGAATGGCTTTCCAGTCCTCAGTATCGAACACGTATATCTGTTTGAAGCTCGAAGCAAGAAAGTACCGGCCATCGCGCGAAAACTTGATATCACAGACATACATCCCCTGTCCCTTGAAACCGGCGAATTTCCTGATAATCGTTCCTGTAGCCAGATCCCATACGTTCAGTCCATACTGCTCCTGCTCCTTTTTTACAGCACTTCCTCTCCTTTCGAAAATTAGCGTCTCGCCGCCTGTCACGGCATATCTGCCGTCCGGCGAGATTGCGACTGCTCTTGCGAGTTTCAACGTATTTGTTCTCTTGAATATCTGACTTCCTTCGACTAAATCCCACATTCTTACAATACCGAAGTCGCTTGCAGTCATAGTGCCGCCGTTATCCACCGTAAGGAGATAGCGGCCGTCCGGGGAGATCGAGAACGCGGATACGGCGCTCGCTTCCGCTTGAATATTCATTTTCAGGTCTCCGCTGTTCAGGTAGACCTGGGGAACGGTAAACGGCTCGAGACGGCAGGAGATAAGAAGTAGAGACAAAAAAAGCGATGCTGCTGTTATCCTCATTTTTTAAAACACCTTTTTTTTAAACACTTGACAAAAATATATTTTCTGATAAGTTTTTATGAATTATGATATAATATTGAACAAAGTAATGCAACTTTGCCAGATAAGGAGGTTTTTTATGAAACGCTTTTTTGCAACAGTTGTATTCTGCCTCATGATCGGTTCCTTTCTTGCTGCTTGTGCAACAACTGCAAATGATAAGAGGGGTTCCGGAGGGAAAAAGAGCATGCCGCGCCCGGCCCAGGAAGAGGTTGTTCCCGAGAGCACCACTCCTCAGGATAAAAAATAAACAGACCTCCCCTCTGGTTTAAAGTCGCTAAGGAAACATAGGGACAACACTTCCCCTATTAATACAATCTCCGGGTTGTTTTTCAATAATCAGGGAAGTGTCCCTCATATCCCATATCCATATCCTCATATCTCTAAAATTTATGTTTTGATAATATGAAAACCTCATGCCGACAAGCTTGTCCCGTTATGGAGCTAAACGGGATTGGCGCAATAGAACATAAAACATCTATTTTCCTGTCTTCACATCCACAGTCGCCTCTGAAAACTCAGAGGGGGTCTTTTTATCCGCTCCCTTTTCTGTAATTACCACACCCCTTGTTTTATCCCCAATGTCCTTTGCCTTTGTCTTGATTTCATACACACCGCCGGACGGCTTTAAATCAATCTCGCCGACTTGAGATGAACTGGCATAGACGATTATGCCTTCGCTTCCGAACGGAGGAGACACCTCAAGCTCAAACCTATCCCCGCCTGAAGGTATTTCGTAAACAGCGCCGCCGTTGAAATAATTATTGTTTCTGTAAGGGTTGGGGAGAAGCTGAACCATTTTACCATCAGCATCCTTATAAACAACCCTTGCGTAAAACGGCTTATTGCCTTTGATATAGACCTTGATTTTTTCGCTGTTTTTATATTCCTTTTTATCTGTCCAGACATTGATATTGAGCGGGCCAGAGGGGTCGTCTGTTGCCTGCTTGCTCTTTGCAATCCTTTCCATCTCCTTTTCATCAGGTATAATCTCTGCCTTGATTTTTATCTTGTAGCAGTCCCCTGCCGATGCATCCTTATACCAGCCTTTCTCAAACTCCTGAATAATCTTTACAGCGGCATTGGCGTATGCCGACACCAAATCTTTTTCAAGCTCAAAGTCTTTAACATGGGTCTCGCTTTTTATGTAGGTTGACACGGATTCCACTGCCTTTCTCTTTGCGTCAGCCATCGCAGCCTGCTCTGTCTGCTTTTTTGATTTATCCTCTCCCATGCACGCATAGCCTTCTGATTCCGTGATTGTGGATTGTGCGGCGTAAAGATTTGTTGTAATTAAAAGACTGATAAACATTGCAGCAAATATCCTTTTCATAAATTCCTCCTCTTAAATAGGTCTGAAGACCTTGTTTTTTTAACTATTTGACTTTAATACTACGCTATGATAATTTTTATTCGTAAAGTATTCAATTCCCCGATTAAAGATCCCCGATAAAGAATTTCGGGGACAAGTTTTGGGAATAAGAGTCAATAAATAAAATTTTTGGTTTCAAAAGGGGTAAAATAATTATGTCCCGTGTCATAACAGCTATATTTGAAAACGGTGTCTTTAAACCGCTTGAGGAGATACCGCAAATAAAAGAGCATGAAGAGGTTGAAATAAAGATACTCGCCCATGATGAATGGCAGAAGCGGTTTAATAACATTATAGAGAAAATCCGCAAAAAAACTGCCAAGTATTCCCCTGAAGAGATAGAGGCTGATATTACTGATGCTGTAAAAGAGGTCAGGGGAAAAAGGCATGGCCGTTAAGGCCGTAATTGACACCAATATCTGGGTATCTGCCTTGCTTAATCCTTTCGGTTTTCCCGCCAGATTGTTAAAATCCTTTGAACAAGGAAATTTCCATGTCATCGTCTCTGAACCTATTATTGAAGAGGTTGGAGATGTCCTTAGCCGTCCAAAAATAAAACAGAAGTATGGAATTTCTGAAGATGATATAAAAGATCTCTTAATCCTCATTGAAGAGAGGGCAGAATATGCGCTGCTTAACAGAGATGTTAATGTCTGCCGGGACAAAGACGATAACCTCATAATTGAAACAGCAATAAAAGGGAAAGCAGGATATATTGTTACAAGGGATGATGATATTAAATTTGACAAGGGGGTCTCCACGTTTCTTTCAGGATACGGCATATCCGTGCTTTCTATAGCAAAATTTTTAAGCCTCATAGAAAAGTCTTAATCTGTAGAACCAGCCAAAACTTTTTTACTCTTGCTTCTTTTTTCTGTCATCCCCGAATGTTTCTATCGGGGATATGTTTAACCGGCTGGTTCAATTTGCAAAATTAGACCAGCCGAGAACGAATAAAAAATAGAAATCCAGAACTCAGAAAATAACTAATGGGCGGAAACAGAGAGGCGAAAGCCGTTGGTGATGCGCTGGTACGTAGGTTCGTCCCAGCCTCGGTTCGTAGCCTTCAAGAACTCCGTATCGCGGCCCCACGAACCGCCGCGAAGCACCTTTCCTTTCCCGCTTGAAGGCCCTGTTGGGTTATTTTGGGGACTATTCTTAGAATAATCACTCTCATAATACCAGTCAGCAACCCATTCCCATACATTTCCAGCCATGTCGTATATCCCAAGTTCATTTGGCTTTTTCTGTCCAACAGGATGTGTCATGCCACTTGAGTTTTCACTATACCATGCATATTCCCCAAGTTCCGATTTATTGCTTGTGCCTGCATATTCCTCGTTCTTCCCTCCGCTACGTGCAGCATATTCCCATTCTGCCTCTGTGGGCAATCTGTAGCTTTTTCCAGAGTTATTGTTTAGTCTGCTTATAAAGGCCCGAATGTCATTCCAGCTTACATTTTCAACAGGGCAGTTGTCTCCGCAATCTTTAAACAGTGAAGGGTTATTTCCCATTATTGCCTTCCACTGTCCTTGTGTCACCTCATATTTGCCGATATAAAAGTCATCAATGCAGACTTCGTGGACAGTATAATAACTTCCTTCTCCCATCTGATAACATCCGCCTTTGACTAAGATGAATTCCATGCCTGTGGCTGGGTCGGTGTATCCTGCGCCTGCTTTTGGTCTTTTTGCCATTGCAATTTGCTCATTTGCCTTTTTTCTCATTGCTTTATCTTCGTCTGAATAGGGGTTTTCTTCAGGAAATGCCTCAAGAAATTTGTTTAATGCGGCTATCTTTGAATCGTTTTCTATTTCTCTTTTCTGATGTTCCATGACCTGATTAAATGCGTCTTTCATGTCTTTGAGCGTCATGTTCCATGCAATCTTATTCTTTTCTTCCTCTTTTTTCTTTTGCTCCGCCTCTTTTTCTATGTCTTCAAGGGAGAATTTGGGCTTGGAAGGCTCTTGCAGAAGCGGTTCTTTTATCTCTTCTTTGTAGTGCGAAGCTTTAGCTTCGCCTGCTTCGCTGTCATCAGTGCGAGGCTGAAGCCTCGCACTACCTGTTATTGTCTTTGCCATGAATACAAAATCCCCTCCATCATGGCCGGAATTTTTTATGTCGTTATATTCAGGCACCTGGTCTGATTTGCCTGCAACCATTGCCTTTACGCGGTTGTGAAAGAGTTCCTCTGCTCTTTAGGAATGCAGAGGCAAATACGGAGTGGTCTCCGCCGCCTCCGCTGTCCGCCACAGGCTCGTTGCCTCCGCTTGCCATAAGCGTCCTCGATGGTTTCTCCATCATCTTTTTTATAAATTCATCTCTCTCCCCGCTCTTTGACAGGTCTCCTGATACCGCCCTTGTTAATGTGCCTGAGTAACAAGAGTCTGATACTATTAGGATGTGTTTTGATGTTATCCTTTTTATGTTTGATGTTATGTCGTCTGCGATTATCCAGTTTGTAGGATTATCTCTTTCTGCGTTTACCGGTATCCAGTATGACTTGTCCGCTGTCTTGTCAAATTCGCCATGCCCTGCATAGTAAATGAGAAGGTTGTCTTTTTCGCCGAGCCCTTTTCTTAAATCATTCATGCCGTTGAGTATGTCTTCTCTTGTAGCGTCTATGAGGAGCTTTGTCTTAAATCCATACTTGTTTTTGAGTATGTCCTCTACTGCCTTTGCGTCTGCTATGGCTGTCTTTAATTTAGGAAGGTATTTGTAGTTGTTGCTGCCGATGATGAGGGCATGGTA
>JACPZB010000054.1 GCA_016195725.1 Deltaproteobacteria bacterium
GCGCCGCCAGCTTTTTGGGTAAGCCTCTCCGCAAAATAAAGCGGCGTGGGCCTGCCTACATATTCCTTCAGATAATAATCTAACTCCTTTCTGAAATTTTTATCATTCTTGAATTTCAGATACGCCTTCTCCAAATCCAGCACTACAGGCATCAATGTCTCCGACATATACCTGCCGCCGTAGATGCCAAAATGCCCTTGTTTGTCTGGAAGATTTTGAAACCCTTGACCCTTGCCCCTTGACCCTTGACCCTTCATATCGCTCCCTTCGCCGTTTCTATAAACTCCATTACCTTTCTCAAATCCTTTTTACCGGGACTCTCTTCCACACCGCTCGATACATCAACAGCATATGGCATGACTATCCTTACAGCCTGTTTTACATTTTCCACAGTCAAACCGCCGGCTAGTATTATTTTTCCTACCTTTATGGCATCCTTCGCAACCCCCCAGTTAAAGGTAATACCACTTCCTCCTTCAACGTCTTCCCTGTATGTGTCCAGCAGATATGCAGAAACATTATATCGCTCCATTTCTTTATTGACCCCCTGTTCCCCTGTCCCTATGCCCATGACCCGTGCCCCTTTTATCCTGAATGTCTTTATAACCTTACTCTGTATATTTTCACAAAACTCAGGAGATTCATTGCCGTGAAGCTGGACCATATGTAAACCAATCTTTTTGATAATTTCATTTATCGTGTTTGCATCTTCATCAACAAACACGCCCACCGTAGTAACAAACGGCGGTATATCTTTGATAATCTCCTTCACCTTTTCTATCTCAATAAATCTGGGGCTTTCTTTATAAAATATAAACCCCAGGGCATCTGCCCCATATTCACACGCTGCAAGAGCATCTTCAAGGTTTGTTATGCCGCATATCTTAACTTTACACATTTTTAACTTCTATCCGGCTGTAACAAACGCAAGATTTGAGCCGAAGACAAGGAAAAGTATACTTGGGGGCAGATTTGAAATCTATCCCCAAGTGAGTATTTGGACAGTTAGTTTTGACACAGTATTTAGCCAAAGATTGCGTTTGTTAACCAATTCCCCTTAACTCCCTAAGCTTCCTCCCCATATCCTTCTCCCTCATTACAGCCTCGCCAACAAGAAAGATATGCGCGCCTGCCCTCTTTAACATATCTATATCATGATAGCTATTTATGCCGCTTTCGCTTATAATTACCCTGCCTTTCGGGACCTTCGTAATAAGGTTAAGTGTATTTTTAATATCTGCCTTGAATGTCTTCAAGTCCCTGTTATTGATGCCTATGAGTTTTGCGTTGGTTGATAAAACCTTTTTCAGTTCGTCTTCATTATGAACCTCCACAACGCAATCCATAGCAAGACTGCTGCTCAAATAAAGAAAGTTATCTATTTCTTCTTTTTCTAAAATAGCTGCTATCAGCAGGATGGCATCTGCGCCTGCTGCCCTTGATTCATAAATCTGATACTCATCAAATATAAAATCCTTTCGCAGTATCGGGAGAGAAACAGCATCTTTAATTTCTCTCAAATAATCTATATGTCCGTGGAAATGCTTTTCCTCTGTCAAAACCGATATCGCCGCTGCGCCGTTTGCCTCATAAATTCTGGCTATTTCAACAGGCTTGAAATCTTTTCTTATAACCCCTTTTGACGGCGATGCCTTTTTCACCTCAGCAATTATCTTTATGCCTTTGCCTTTAACTGCCTTAGCAAAATCCCTTGTTGGAGGAAGCTGCTTAATCCGCATCTTCAGCCCTTGAATAAGCCCTTTTACAGGGAAATCGGCCTTGAGCCTTGTCAATTCTTCTTTTTTATTTGCTACAATTTTTTCCAATATCATCAGTTGCTCCGCTATCAGGAATAAGAAGTTGAGAGGTTATGAGGTTGAGAGGTTAAAATTTTTTCTCATCTTCTCAACTTCTCATCTTTTTATCCTCTGTTTTGTTCGTCGTCTCCACCAATCTGTTTAGCTTTTCCATTGCCTTGCCAGAATCAATAGAGCCTCTTGCAGAGGATATACCTTCTTCCAGTGATTTTGCAATACCTCCTGCAACAATAGCTGCAGCGGCATTAAGCAAAACCACATCCTGCTGAGAACCTTTTTTACCTTCTAATAGTGCAAGAATTATCTCTGCATTTTGTTCAGGGTCTCCGCCTTTTAAATCCTCTGGTCTGCATCTTCTAAAGCCAAAATCCTCCGGCTTTATGTGGTATGTCTTCAAAATCCCGTTTTTAAGCTCTGTAACCTTTGTCTCAGTTGTGAGCGTTATTTCGTCAAGGCCATCTTCGCCCCGCACAACAAATGTATGCTCGGCGCCAAGATTCGCCAGAACTTTACCTAATACATCAGTAAGGCTGTCATCATAAACACCAATCACCTGGCGTCTTGCGCCGGCAGGATTTGTAAGCGGGCCAAGGATATTAAATATAGTCCGTATACCTATCTCGCGCCTCACAGGCGCTGCATATTTCATAGCTCCATGAAGCATTGGTGCAAATAAAAAACCTATGCCTATTTCTTTAAGGCATTCCTCAACCCTTGCTACCTCTGCCTCTATATTTACACCAAGGGCTTTCAGCACATCTGCGCTCCCGCTCTTGCTTGATACAGACCTGTTGCCGTGCTTTGCAACAGTAAGCCCAGCGCCTGCCGCAACAAATGCAGCCGCAGTTGATATGTTAAATGTCATTGCCTCATCTCCGCCTGTTCCGCAGGTATCAACCACCTTTTTGTCTTTGACCTCTATCTTCGTAGCCTTGTCCCTCATAACCCTTGCGGCCCCTGTTATCTCATCCACGGTCTCGCCTTTTATTCTCAAAGCAGTTATAAATGCACCAATCTGACCGGGACTCGCCGCACCTGTCATAATCTCATTCATAACCTCAATCATTTCAGGTTCAGTCAAATCCTGGTTTTTAACTATCTTAGATATGGCTTCTTTAATCATGGTTTATTTTTCTCCTTCTCATCAAAAATCGCCCTGCCCATTAATCAGTCAATTATCATGCCAATAGATTCTTTTATCTGTCCAAAGACTTTATTAGAAACCTTGCCAAACTTTTTGATAATGATACTTTTGTTAAGAGTATATATCTTATCAGGGCGGATAAGACTTGCTACCTTTAGACTGCCTTCCTCAAGACTGCCATTATCAATGGGGATTGAAAACTTTACCTGTTCGAGATTTGAGGTAATGGCAACCACGACAACATCTTCAAATATGCTGTTATACTGATTGTTTGAGACTATGACAACAGGTCTTTTCTTATGGCTGCTTAAATCAGTATATGGGATAGGGACAAGGACAATATTTCTCTGGCTATGCATTATTCCAAACCTCATTGTCTATAGAATTATCCCAAAATTTCAAACTGCTTTCTGATGCCTCCATAAGGTTAATACCCTCTTCATCTTCAGGAAAGATAATAACCTCAACCTTTTGCCCTTTTCTTAAAGGTATTTTTGGTATTTCTACAATTCCATTTTCTTTAACAACAGAATGATATTTAAAAGCCTGCATATTTACCTCCTGATTTATCTTATCACACTACCTTTTTCAAGCAACCTTCTTTACCTCTTCGGCAAAGGCATTTATCCCTCGTCGTTCATTCTCACTTATATATTTTTCATAATCCTGCATAAAACCCCTAGGGGATATAAACCTTACCTGCTTTTGAAGCAGCTTTAAAAGTTTTGCCTCTCTTAGATGCAGGATTGGTCCAGTATCACAGACAATCAATTCCATTTAACGCCTGTTTTCACTTTCAATGCCCATTCAATATCTTCCTTCATGAATCGCTCCATCAGTTTAAGCCGATTATGACGTATAAACTCATGTAAGACAGTCCGCAGAAGTTCCGCCTCATCAGTAAACCATCCGCTCTTCACATAATTTTCAACCTCCATTCCAAGTTTCTTAGGAAGAGAGACCTTAATCGTTTTCATATAATTTACCTCCTGTCTGTTGTATCACACTACCTTCTTTAAATAACCGCCTCACCGCACAACAAAGGCACTTACTCCCTGTCTTTCAGAGGCATTGAGATATTTTTCATAAGATTACATAAAATCCATCTTTGTCGCTGCGCACCCTGAAAGTGTCATGCTGAACTTGGTTCAGCATTCAGGGCAGGCTTGTTTCAAAATCTCATGCCTTTGACGGGCAATGCCCAGCCTACTTATGGTAATTCTTTTTAACCTATAAGTTTCAATAGTTCGGCTGTTTTCCAAACCTTGATTCCTTTGAGATTTTCAAAATGTTTGTCATTTGACCATATACCATCATTTTCTATAGATAATGCAAGGGCAACAAATGGAACATCAAACGGGTCTATGCTGCCGATGATTCTATGAGCCTTTGTTAAGTTATCCTTTATTTCAGCAGCAGGAATAATGGTTATATTGTCCAGAAGGATAGATAGGACAATATCAATTTCTTCTTTGCCTAATCCGCTCTTTTTGGAAATAGTGTCTTTATGGGCTTCTACTTCTTCAAGGGCATATTCAGGAAGCAAGAATTCCATGGAAGGGAAAAGCAGTATCTCTCTTGTCACGGAATTTTTAAGGAGGGCAGAAATGATGACATTTGTATCTATAACAAGTTTCATCAAGTTTTCTTATATTTCTTTATCAAATCTGCCTTTATTGCATGGTCTATAGCCTCAACATCCTTGTTTGTAAGAGCGCTTTTAGAGGTTATAGAATCCAGCAGCCTGATCTTTTTAGCATAATTCCATAGCGTATTGCTTATGACCTTATTCCAATTTACCTCAGGATGCTGAGCCATAATCTTGCTTACTTCATCAGGTATTTGAACAGAGACCTTTGACATACAAACCTCACGCTAATACACATTGGTTTTGTTGGGTATAATCCGCTTATTGATTGGAGTTTAGCAAATGAGGGATATGGAGTCAATAATATTCAAAAAAGTTGATTCTTGTCATTCCGCGCTTGCATTGTCGGGTTCGCTCCGCTTAACACAACCTGCTGACTTGTTAGCTTCCAATCACTTAATGGTCGCTGACCCTATTATTCTTCTGACCCTATTATTCTTCTATTATTCTTACTATTATTTTATTTTGCTCTCTTGCTCTCTATTATTTTGCTCTATTATTTTGCTATTATTTTGTGGAGTTGATAGAAAAGCCTCTTTTCTTTTTTACTTGCTCTGCGAAAAGAAATGACCCTCACAGTTTCATCTGTCCTCATAGTAGTTACCATAAAAACAACATTACCTCCATCATCAATACCCATATGCATATGCCTGACCTCTCCGCATTCTTTGAAGGCATCACTTGTTATAAATGGTGTGGAGTTTATTGGAAGTAAGACTTTTTCCAGCAAATGAACAGCGCTTTCAAGAGAATAACCATGTCTCTTACGGTTATTCACCTCTTTAGTAGTATCGTAGTCTATTTTTGTACGCCCGAATATAAGCCTAAATTCATATTCAGGAATACCAAGTTTTGTCGGAAAATCAATTTCCATATTTTATATAACAGATATTTTTCATAATCCTGCATAAAATCCCTATTTGTCATTCCGTGCTTGACACAGCCTGCCCCGCACTTGATGCGGGGGAATCCAGTTTTTTTCTGGATTCCTGCTTTCGCAGGAATGACTTCGTTTTTCGGCGGGCGCAGCCCACCCTACTTGCTGCCCAATAGATATAGGGAACTTTTTTATCGTCCTTCCATTATCCTTTTATAGCAATCATCATTTCGGATGTTGTCTAAGTCAGAGTCTTTTTTAAAATATTCCCAGTTTTTAAAACCTTTCTCGACAGTCTTACTGAAGTGATCACAAGCTTTAAGTTTGTCACCCTTTAAGGAATACATACATGCAAAATTATAGTAGGGCAGGGCATTATTCGGGTTTAAGGCAATCGCCTTATTATAATCCTCAATCGCCCTGTCATGTTGTCTTTTGTAAGAATAAGCAAGCCCACGATTGACGAATGCTATTGCCTTATTCAAATCCTCAATCGCCCTGTCATGTTGGCCTTTGTTATTATAATCATTCCCACGATTGTTGTAGGCTAATACAAGATTCGGGTCTAAGGCTATTGCCTTTGTGTATGCCTCTATTGCAGAATCATGCTCATTTTTTAAATTATGCTGATACCCCTTCTCCAACCAATCAGCAGCGCTTAATATGTCTGCTGTTTTTGCATATTCTTTCTGCTTGTTTTTGTCTGCCTTGACTGCCGCAAGTTCAGATTTTAACTTCTCTATCTCCTTAAATGCCTCATCCGCCTTTTTCTTTACATCCTCAAGCTCTTTTGACTTCTGAGTGTCCTTGCGGAGCCTGTCAACTGCAGCGACAGGCATGGGTAGCAATTGTAGAAATATTTTTCATTCTCTTATCTCTTTCATGGTTTATATTAAAGATTGAGATTTTAAATAGCCTCTGGCTTCAGCTATGAATTCCCTGGCCTTTTGAATATAGGGTTTTACCTGTTCATAGCCAAGTTCTGCATATTCCCTATAGTCTCCACGCTGTCTCAGTTTAAATGCTGTGTTGATGGACTCTCCCGCCCTCTCAGAAAGAAGACCTTCTTTTTCATCACAGCGCGCAGGCTCATCTCCCTGTATCAAGAAGCACCTTTGCCTCTTTAACGGAATCCTCGGCCTCTTTCAGTCTGTAGTTTATAAGGCTTTGCAAATCCTTATTCACGCGGCCACCCCTTCACTATAAACATTCCTGATAAAGACTGAACTGCGGATAGGGCTGTTTTTTAAGGCGTCAAGGCTTATGACCACAGGCATAACGATTACATCTTCCAGAAAACCAGCCTCCCATGCGCAATCGCTTACGTATCTCTCAGTAAAGTGGTCAGGATTGTCCACAACAACAAGGATATCAAGATCAGAATCCTTGGTTGCGGTCCCGCGAGCCCTCGAACCTTATACCTCTGTAATGTATTTGTTTCCCGAAAAAGTCCGTCAGCTTTACGCCTGCATCTGTGAGAAAGAATGCCCAAGGAGTAACTTTTTCTCTTTCAAGTCGCTCGAAGTCCAAATCAACGCGCGCTCTAATAAAACTATATGCAGGAGATTCTTTCAATACTGCCTACTCCTTACTCTTATATATCTCCGTCCCCACTCCTGCGTCGGTGAACACCTCAAGCAAAACTGCATGTTCCACACGGCCGTCAATGATATGCGCCTTAGACACGCCGCCTTTTAAGGCGTCAAGGCAGCATTCTAATTTCGGGATCATGCCGCCGGTTGCAACCTCTTTCTTGATGAGATTTTTTGCCTCCTGCATGTTAATCGCAGAAATGAGTTTTTTGTTTTTATCCAGAACTCCCTGCACATCCGTGAGGAGTATAAGTTTCTCTGCCTTCAAAGCCGCTGCTATTTTTCCGGCAACGGTGTCGGCGTTGATATTGTAAGACTTGCCGTCATCGCCCACGCCCACCGGCGCTATCACCGGTATGAACTTGCTCTGGTCAAGGGTCTCTATGACTTTGGGATTGATGGATTTTACCTCGCCCACCATGCCCATGTCTTCGCCTTTGTTGTTCAGTTTTTGTGCCTTGATGAGCCCGCCATCCTTGCCGCTCAGGCCAACGGCCTTTCCACCGAAATGATTTATCAGACCCACAATCTCTTTATTTACCTTGCCGACCAGCACCATCTCCACCACATCCATCGTCTCCTCATCGGTAACACGGATGCCATTTACAAAGCGGGACTCCTTGCCGAGCTTTTTTAAAAGCTCTCCAATCTGCGGCCCGCCGCCGTGAACAATGACTGGATTTAGGCCAACATACTTCATAAGGATGATATCCCTGGCAAAGCTGGTTTTCAGCCGCTCCTCCACCATCGCGTGCCCGCCGTATTTTATGACAATGGTCTTGTCATAAAACTGCCGTATATACGGCAGCGCTTCGAGAAGGGTTTCTATTTTTTGGATGTATTTTTGCATAGAAAATAGGGTCAAGGGGCATGGGTCAAGGGGCAAGATAAAAAGATAATCTAAACTTGACCCTTGCTACTTGACCCTTGCCCCTGTCTTTACAGTATATACCTGCTCAAATCCTCATCCTTGATAATGTCAGAAAGTCTCTGCCTTACATAATTTGCATCTATTATAATTTCTTTTTCTTTCCCGGCAGCAATCATATCAGGCGCATCAAAGGAGATGTCGTCCAGAATCCGTTCCATGATGGTGTGCAGCCGCCGCGCCCCGATATTCTCCATCCGGTCGTTCACAATGGTTGCCATTTCCGAAATCTCTGCAATCGCATCGTCTGTAAATTTGAGTTTTATCCCCTCTGTCTCCATAAGCGCTGTATACTGCTTTGTAAGGGCGTTTTCAGGCTCTTGCAAAATCCTTATAAAATCTTCCTTGCCAAGAGACTTGAGCTCAACACGAATAGGAAATCTCCCCTGAAATTCCGGAATCAGATCAGATGGCTTTGCCACATGAAACGCGCCGGATGCGATGAATAAAATATGGTCTGTTTTTACCATACCATATTTTGTGTTCACAGTGGAGCCTTCCACGATGGGCAGCAAATCCCGTTGAACCCCTTCTCTGGAGACATCCGGGCCATGCCCCGATTCCCTGCCGGCAATCTTGTCTATCTCATCTATGAACACAATGCCTGACTGCTCAACCCTTTCTACGGCCTGCTTCACAACCTTATCCATATCAATAAGTCTCTGAGCCTCTTCATGATTTAAAATCTTCTGCGCATCGGGAATCTTAACACTTCGCCTCTTGGTTTTTTTCGGGAACATATTTGCAAACATATCTTTTATATTCAAATCCATCTCTTCCATGCCGCCGGCCGAAAATATCTCTACCACCGGCATCTTCTGCTCTGTTGTCTCTATCTCCACGACCCTGTCATCCAGTTTGCCTTCTTTTAAGAGTGCGCGGAATTTTTCCCTTGTGCTCTTTTGCAATTCCCTTTCCTGCATAATCCTCTGGGGATCTTGCTGCGGTCCGACCGAAGTTACCGACGGCAGAAGCAGATCCAAAAGCCTCTCCTCTGCCATCTCCTGAGCCTTTTCCTGAACCCTTGTCCGCTCCTCATCCTTGGCCATCTTGACGGCAAGGTCTGTTAAATCTCGGATAATGCTTTCAACATCCCTGCCCACATAACCGACCTCGGTAAACTTGCTCGCCTCAACCTTTATAAAGGGAGCCTGGGCAAGCTTTGCAAGCCTTCGGGATATTTCAGTCTTACCCACACCGGTCGGCCCGATCATAATGATATTTTTTGGAGCAATCTCATCGCGCAGTTCAGGCGGCACTTGTTGACGGCGCCAGCGGTTTCTGAGCGCAATGGCAACCGCCCTTTTGGCCTCTTTCTGGCCGATGATGTATTTGTCAAGCTCGGATACTATCTCTTTTGGGGTAAATGTTTTCATAGTTTTATAAACAGCAACCTCATGGCATACTGGGGACAGATTTGAAATCTGTCCCCAAGTTGAGCGCAGAAGCCGCAGCGACAACGCAGCAGGCTTCGTCGTGAACTCAGCCGAACGATGGACTACTTTTTACGAAGCCGTTATAGTTCCTCCACTGTTATATTTTCATTCGTATATATACAAATCTCCGCCGCAATCTTCATCGCTTCTGTTACAATGGTTTTTGCGTCAAGATTTGAATGCTCTATCAACGCCCTTGCAGCAGAGAGGGCAAACGGCCCGCCGGATCCTATTGCCGCTGCGCCGCCCTCCGGCTCTATCACATCGCCGCTCCCTGACAATATAAGCGAATGCTCCTTATCAACAACAATCAGGAGGGCCTCCAGCCTTCGGAGTATCTTGTCTGTGCGCCAATCCTTTGCGAGCTCCACAGCGGCCCTTTGAAGGTTGCCGCGGTATTTTTCCAGCTTGGATTCAAATTTCTCAAACAGGGTAAAGGCATCCGCAGTAGAACCTGCAAAGCCCGCCAACACCTTGCCGTCGCCCATGCGCCGCACCTTGACCGCGCCCTTTTTCATCACCGTATTGCCGAGCGTAACCTGGCCGTCACCGGCAACCGCAATCTTGCCGTCTTTACGCACTGCCAATATTGTTGTTCCGTGAAACATAAAATACCCCTTTGGGCTGTAGGCTTGGGACTGGGGACTAGTGGTTTGCTCTTGTTTTTCCTAGCCCCAAGCCCCCAGTCCCTATCCCCCGCCTTTCTTCGCCCTCGGATGCGCCTTGTCATAAACTTCCAAAAGCCTCTGCACGCTCACTTTTGTATACTTCTGTGTGGTTGAAAGACTGGCATGACCGAGCATCTCCTGTATTGTCCTCAAATCCACCCCAGCATCCAAAAGATGTGTTGCAAATGTATGCCGCAATGAATGCGGTGTAGGATGTTTTGAGATGCCGCTTCTGACAGCAGTATCTTTTACAAGCCGCTGCACAGCCCTGGGATAAATCCTATCTCCCCTTGCGCCAAGAAAAACAGGCTCATCCCCCTCTTCTGACTTCTGACTTCTGACTTCTGACTTCTTGAGCAGATACGCCTTTAATGCCTCTAAAGCCTTTTCTCCAAGAATCGCAACCCTCTCTTTATTGCCCTTTCCAAGAACCTTTATTACCCCGCGATTAAGATCCGCATCTCTTAAATTCAATCCTGTCAGTTCCCCAACCCTTATGCCAGATGAGTACAGAACCTCAAGAATAGCCCTGTCTCTTAAAGTAGTGAGTGAATCGGGGAATCGGCGAATCGGCGAACGGGTGAGTCTTTTTCTCCGTTTCTCCGTTTCTCCGTTTCCCCGCTTCTTTACTATTGTTCGAGCCGTCTCCACAAGCCCCTTTGCCTCATCTACGGTTAATACCGTTGGGAGATATTTTTCTACCTTTGGGTGTGAAATAAACTCAGAAGGGTCTTTGGATAAAAACCCCTTTTTCATTAAAAACCTAAAAAACGCCTTGATCGAAGCCAGCTTCCTTGCAATAGATGCTTTTTTACAACATTTATAGAGATGGCCCAAGAAAAGCCTTACCGCATTCTCATCTATCTTGTTTATATCTATATCTTTGTTATTAAGGCAAAGTCCCCTCTTTTTTAGGAAAACCTCCAGTTGCGTTATATCCCTGAGATAATTCTCTCTTGTATGCCTTGATGCATTTCGTTCTACAGAAAGATACCTCTCAAAACTCTCTTTATATCCTTCCATAATGAAAACAGTCTACAAGACTACCCGTCATTAGTCTACAAGTTTTTAACTACTTGTAGGCTGTATTACCATATAATATTCGCAAACCTCCTCCACCTAAGCCAATGCTCATTTGAATCCCATGACCAATAGATAATAAACGCCTTGCCCTTGATCTCCGAGAGTTTTACGCTCCCCCAGTAGCGGCTGTCAAAGCTTCGGTCACGGTTGTCACCCATGGCAAACACCGTACCGTCGGGAACTTTGTATGGCCCGAAATTGTCCCTGACCTCCGGCCCACGCGGATATATAAACGGGTCAATATTAACGCCGCGGTTATTTTCCAGCGGCCTGTTATTTACAAAAACCTTTTTATCCCTCACCTCAACAACATCCCCTTTCACAGCAACAACCCTTTTTATGAAGTCTTTGCAGTCGTCTGTAATTAGCTGCCACGCGCTCCCTTTCTCCACAGTGTTCTCAAGCCTTTTGACTACCGTGCTTGCGAAACCTTTGCAGTACTCAGGATTTCCCGGAAACTCAAAGACAATCACGTCGCCTGATTTTGGCTTTTTAAGCTGGAAGACCTTGCGGTCGGTAAACGGCACTGGAACGCCATAGATAAATTTATTTACAAGCAGATGATCGCCTATTAAAAGCGTCGGCTCCATAGAGCTTGACGGAATCTTAAAGGCCTGAACCACAAATGTCCGTATTATGAGGGCCAGAACCAGCGCAATGACTATGGCCTCTATGGTTTCTCTTATTACTTTTTTCTTTTGCATCTATATTCTCCTTTATATAATCAAATAAAATCCTAAATTATAGTGAACGAATTAAATAAGTTGACACCATATTAAGAAATCCTAAATCCTAATGTCTAATTTCTAATGAAATGTCCAATGACCAAATTTCTCATGTTTTTGATATTTGACATTTTATTGGAAATTAGGATTTAGAAATTAGAATTTAGAATCTATATTTTACTCCCCTATCTTCAGCACCGCCAGAAACGCCTCCTGCGGTATCTCTACACTTCCAACCTGCTTCATCCTCTTTTTGCCTTCTTTCTGCTTTTCTAAAAGTTTTCTCTTTCTGGTAATATCGCCGCCATAGCACTTGGCCGTCACATTTTTTCTGAGCGCCTTCACGGTTTCTCTGGCAATAATCTTGCCGCCGATAGCCGCCTGAATTATAATCTCAAACATCTGTCGGTGGATAATCCCCTTCATCTTCTCCACCAGCTCCTTGCCCCGGTAATACGCCCTCTCCCTCGGAACGATGATGGAGAGCGCATCCACCGGTTCGCCGTTCAGGAGAATATCCATCTTTACCAAATCAGCCTCCCGATAATCAAGATATTCATAATCCATGGATGCATACCCCTTGCTCAAAGTTTTTAGTCTATCATAAAAATCCAGGACAACCTCATTTAATGGAATCTCATATTCCACCATAACCCTTGCAGGCGTAATATATTTTATTGTTCTTTGTATGCCGCGTCTGTTTTCGCACAACCCAAGTATGCCCCCGAGATACTCGTTGGGAAGATGTATGGTTGATAGAATATACGGCTCTTCAATCTTTTCTATATATTGAACCGACGGCAGCTTCGTCGGCGTATCGATGTGAATATTCTCTTTCAAGCCTCTCCTGAATTATCTCCATGTGAAGCAGGCCAAGAAACCCGCATCTGAAGCCGAAACCAAGGGCAAGGGATGTCTCCGGCTCGTATGTAAAAGAGGCGTCGTTTAATTTTAATTTCTCCATCGCCTCCTTGAGATTTTCATACTCCGCCGAATCAACCGGATAGAGGCCGGAAAAGACCATGGGCTTAACAGCCTTAAACCCAGCCAGCGGACTGTCCGTAGGGTTTGCGGCATCGGTAATTGTGTCGCCGATCTTTGTCTCGCCCACCTCTTTTATGCCTGCTATGACAAAACCGACCTCGCCGGCCAAGAGTTCCTTTTTCTCCACCGGATGCGGGGCGAATACCCCGACCTTATCCACATCAAAGATTTTTCCAGTTGAAACAAACTTCATCTTCACGCCTCTTTTGATTACGCCGTCAAAAACCCGCACCAGCACAACAACCCCGAGATAAGTGTCATACCAACTGTCAAAAAGGAGCGCCTTTAAAGGCTTGCTTATATCCCCCTCCGGCGGGGGTATTTTTTTCACAATTGCCTCAAGAATTTCTTTTATGCCGATACCCTCTTTGGCGCTGGCAAGCACGGCATCCGATGCGTCAATGCCGGCCACATCCTCAATCTCCTGCTTAATCCTTTCAGGCTCTGCGGCAGGCAAATCTATTTTGTTCAATACCGGAAAAACCTCAAGCCCCACATCCACCGCAGTATAGAGATGGGCAAGAGTCTGGGCTTCAACACCCTGCGACGCATCCACCACCAGCACAGCGCCTTCGCATGCCGCAAGGCTCCGCGAGACCTCGTAGCTGAAATCCACATGACCGGGGGTGTCTATGAGATTCAGGACATACTCCTTGCCGTCAAGCGCCTTGTAAAGAAGCCGCGCGGTCTGCGCCTTGATGGTGATGCCCCGTTCCCTTTCCAGTTCCATCTTGTCAAGAAACTGGTCTTTCTTTTCACGGGAGGTTATGGTTCCGGTAAATTCCAGAAGCCTGTCGGAAAGCGTTGACTTTCCGTGGTCTATGTGGGCGATGATGGAAAAATTGCGTATGTTTTCTATTTTCATTATATACCTTCAAAATTTAAGTTTAGCTTCTTATTATAATCAAATCATTCTCATATTGTCAAAATGTAAAAAGAAAGGCTCTACCTTTTTTCTGCAACAATTGTCTTTGCAACACCTGGTAAAAGGAATCTTCCAAAACTTAGGAAATAAGACACCTCTGCCAACAGTCCAAAAAACAATGTTACACATCTTACAAGCATACTCGACGGTCTTGTAACACCGCCGATAACTATGTGGATATTATCAAAATCAGCCTTTCGCAAAATGGCCTTAATTGTTGCTGGAGAAAAATCATTCAAATGGAATGGCGGATCATAAAGATTATTTTTTATGCCGAACAGCGACAATACCCTCACGATTGGCGTTGTATGCGGCACCCGTAATAACAGCAAGCCGTTTGGCTTTAATATCCGTCTTATCTCTTGCAGGGCTTTCAATGGGTCGGGCAGATGTTCAAACACATAGAATAGTGTTGCAACATCAAAAGAGCTTTCTTTGTGTTTTATATCTTCTAAAGTTCCTAATGTTACATTCAGTCCCCGGCCTTTTGCATACGATACAGCTGTCTCTGATACATCCATACCGCATGTCTGCCACCCCTTTTTTTTCATTTGAGATAGAAAAAAACCATAACCACAGCCGATGTCCAATATATCCCCACCTTTCGGGAATCGCCTTGCCAGCGCATCTGCAGCCCGCGCAAAAATATCTTTCATGTAGGCATCCCATAACAACGGGTCTTCTATCTTTTCCTGGAGATACGAAAGGTAAAGATGTTTGAGAATCTCGGCAGTAGGCCTTGGATTAACATATACAAAGCCGCACCCCTTGCACCTTACAATACGATACCCATTTTGTATTGTGATTAACCTCTCCTCAGAGAAACCGCATATATTGCAGGGCACATGTTGCAGATTTATTGCAGAATGGGCGCCTTGCTTGTAATGATCATTCATCACAACATCTTCCATACGAGTTTTATAAAACGAAACGTATCTACAAATTTATTTATATGACTTGGGGCGCTGTTATAAATGGTCTTTATAGGCATTGATATAATGCTGTGCCCTGCCTTGCCTGCCTTTATGAGTAGTTCTGACTCTGTATCATAATGAGAGGTTGATAGAGAGATACTTTGCAACACCATTGTGCTTATTGCCCTGAAACCGCACTGCGTATCCGCTATTGGATAGCCTATCAGCCTTGATAAAAACCAGGACATAAATTTATTGGTAATCCTCCTGACGATAGGCATTGAAGCCACATCAGCCATCCTTGAGCCAATAACCAAATCGCCATTCTCTTTTGAAATCGCCTCAACAAATTGATGCACATCCTGCCAATCATGCTGACCGTCGCCATCCATAGTAATGACCCACTCATATCTATTTTCAATTGCATATTTAAAGCCTGCCTTAAGTGCAGCGCCTTTGCCTTGATGACGTTGGCTGATTATAGGAATGTCCATATCCTTCACAACCTGATATGTAGCATCCCTTGAGCCATCATCAATAACAAGGATATCTTCTGTAATAGTTGACAGATTGGCTAACAGGGTAGAAATATATCTTTCTTCATTATAGGCAGGAATCACTATAAGATACTTCACCCCGTTAGACCTCCCTTTAAATATACTACTCCCCTATTCCGTTCTTTTCACTTACAAGAAATACACGCATGAAACCTGAAAGGTCTAACGGGGTTCATGAGTTCCTTCATGCTTGGCGTGGCCTTCTAAGACCGCAAATGCTACGGCAATATCCTTTACGTATGCGATGCTTAAAAAAAATTTTTTATCTTGCACAATGTCTTTAGCCTTTAAATGCAGATGCACCATTGGTTTGCCAAAAGATGTATTCACAATTTCAATATCCCTCCAGCCAACTCCTTTATCCCAGCCTGTGCCCATAGCCTTCATAACAGCCTCTTTTGCGGCAAATCTGCCTGCAAGGTGTTTATAAGGAAGTTTTTTTGTAAAGATATACTTTTTTTCTGCGTCTGTCAGTAGTCTATTGAGGAACACATCATCGTTGATATATTTCACCAATCTCGGAATGTATACAATATCTATACCGGTAGAACAAATCATTCTGTAATCTTAACCTCCAGTCTCGGCCTCATGCCTAACAGATGCCTCCAGCTGCAAAACTTGGTGCAAGGAAAAGAAAAAGCGCCTGCCTTATCTGCTGTAAATTCTAAGGTAACAGAATCCCTTTCAGGGATAATGGTGTTTTTCAGCCCAAACTCATCCATATGGATGCCGTGCTCAACATCAACAGATATAAATTTTATGCTGACCTTCTGCCCCTTTGGAACTGTAATTGACGATGGGGTAAAACCGTCTTTTGCAGCCTTAATCTCAAATGAGACATCCTGAGCAAGGGTAATGTGAGAGAAGAAAAACATCATTGCACATACCACCGTCATGTATAGCGCCTTTTGCATGCTAAACCTCCTTTGTTCGACCTGCAAAAATTGCAAATCGAAGATTACAAATTTAATACATTAACTACTTCCTTGTATTGCCATCACCAGTTCACCTTCCGCCGCAATATTATCATCTACCAATGCCTTCACAGAAAAGTTTGCAAGAGATAGAAAGGTATAGTTTATTTCTGCTATGGCTTTCAGCTGGTCGCCTGCCGTAACAGATTGTTTGAATTTCACATCCTTTACCTGCGCAAGATAGGCTACTCTTTTTCCTGCATTGCCATAATTCATCACAAGCCCTGCCAGTTGCGCCATTGTTTCTATTATTAAGACACCTGGCATTATTGGATTTTCTTTGAAATGACCTTGAAAAAATGCCTCATCCGCTGTTACATTCTTTATAGCAACCCCCCTTTCAGCACTTAATTCAAGGATTTTATCCAAAAACCTGAATGGGTAAGCGTGAGGCAGACTGTTCAGTGGGTTGTCTTGCATAAATAGAAGGCTATGGACAATGGGTTACAGGCTATAGATTTAAAAACCTGTTGCCCATTGCTTCCCGCCTACTGCCTATTTTCAATAAACTCTGCTATTGTATTTACAGATATCAAAACCTTTTCCGCCACTGCCTTATCGCTGATGACAACGCCAAACTCCTTTTGCAATCCGACCACCAGCTCCAATGCGTCTATGGAATCAAGGCCGATCCCGCCCTCTCCAAAAAGCAGGGCATCGTTTTTGATGTCATGCGCTGCCATTTTCAGTTTCAGCCTTCTGACAAGCATCCCTTTGAGTTTTTCTTGAATGTCTGACACAGTTGTCTATCTCCCCATAAGTTTTGTCATTTTCTTTCTTAACACTCATCACTCCACACTAACCAGAGTCTTTATGGCAGCCCGCCGCTCACGACAATTGTTTCACCGGTGATATAGCCCGCTTCAGGCGAGGCAAGGAATTTTACGATGCCTGCCACCTCTTCAGGCCTGCCAAATCTCTTTAAAGGTATTGCCTCTAAAAATCTTTTTTTGACCGCATCGGGAATATCGGCAATCATAGCGGTGTCTATAAGCCCAGGCGCAACAGCATTAACCAGTATCCCGAATTGGGCCAGTTCCTTTGCAATGGCCTTTGTAAATGCAATTACTCCGCCCTTGGCAGCGGAATAATCGCTCTGGCCCGCAAGTCCTGTAACTCCGCTGAGCGAAGATATGTTGATTATAACACCCTTCTTCTGCGCAATCATCTGCCTTATGACAGCCTTGCAACAATTAAATACACCTTTGAGATTCGCATCAATAACGTCATCCCAATCCTTTTCATCCAAAAGCATCAGCAAACCGCCTTTAGCCGTGCCTGCATTATTAACCAGAACATCCAGCCTTTCGTATCTCTCTACCACCTCATCTGTCATCTTGAAGACCTCGTCCTGTTTTGCAACATCAGCCTTTATCGCCATTGCCTCACCGCCAAAATTTTTAATCTTTGATACAACTGCCTCTGCCCTTTCTTTATTTGAAAGATAGTTGACAACAGCAATATCCCCGTTTTTTGCAAATGCAAGAGATATGGCCTCGCCAATGCCGCGGCTGCCGCCCGTTATTAAAACAACCCTTTTATCCATCACGCTCGACAGTATCCGTTAATTTTTAACCGCAGAAAGTTTATCATTATTAAACTCCGCCTGTTACCTGTTAAACTTGTTATAGTAGTATATCCAATTATCACTTGCCAAAATCTCTTTGAGCGTAAGGTTATCTGCATTAATATTTTCTGTAGTAAAGAACTTGCTGTATAATTCATCTGAGCCGGTATTGCCCTTTTCTGTAAATGCAGAATTGTAAGCCTTTCTAGTCAGCTCAAATTTTATAATATATCCTTCTACTCTGGTAATTTTAACTGTTTCCCCTGCCTTAATCAGGATTGATTTTGCCGTATCGCCATAATTCACCCAGTAGATTGCATTGCTTCTCACTGCATGTAACTTTGATATGCCGCTGTAGCCATCCAATTACTTTAAATTTTTATCATATTAAATACCCAAAAAGCAACATCCCCACAAAGTCTTTACCCCCGCACCAAA
>JACPZB010000057.1 GCA_016195725.1 Deltaproteobacteria bacterium
AAAGGGAATTATTTCAAAAAGGGACGTTCTGCCGGACCCGAAATATAATGACAAGCTTATCACAAAGTTTGTGAATACCATAATGTATAGCGGTAAGAAGAGCACCGCTGAAGGTATTGTTTATGGCGTGTTTGATCGGGTAAAAGAAAAGGCAAAGGATGACCCGTTCAAGATTTTTAAAAAGGCAGTGGACAATGTGAAGCCTATGCTTGAGGTGAGGTCTCGCAGGGTAGGGGGCGCAACTTATCAGGTTCCGCAGGAGGTCAGGCCTCAGCGCAGGATATCCCTTGCTCTAAGATGGCTTGCAACATATGCAAGGGCGCGTGGAGCCGAAAAGACAATGGTTGATAAACTTACCGCCGAACTCATAGATGCGGCGAATAATAAAGGCGGGGCAGTTAAGAAAAAAGAAGATGTGCATAAGATGGCTGAGGCGAATAAGGCCTTTGCGCATTATAGATGGTAAAAAACAGTGAGCAGTGAACAGTTAGCAGCTAACAGTTTTAGAAGGAGTTTTACATTGCCAAGGTTAGTACCGATAGAAAAGACAAGAAATATAGGCATAATGGCCCATATAGACGCAGGGAAGACCACTACAACCGAGAGGATTCTCTATTATACAGGTGTTACCTACAAGATTGGAGAGGTTCATGAAGGGACAGCAGTAATGGATTGGATGCCTCAAGAGCAGGAGAGGGGCATTACCATTACCTCAGCTGCAACAACCTGCTTTTGGAAAGAGCATCGCGTCAATATCATTGATACGCCGGGTCATGTCGACTTTACTATTGAGGTGGAGAGGTCTTTAAGGGTTTTGGACGGCGCTGTGGCGGTGTTTTGTTCCGTCGGCGGCGTTGAGCCTCAATCAGAGACAGTATGGCGTCAGGCAAACAAATATAAGGTTCCGAGGATTGCGTTTGTAAATAAGATGGACAGGGTTGGGGCGGATTATTTCAGGGTTGTAAAGATGATGGTTGACAGGCTCCAGACAAGGCCTGTTGTGCTGCAGCTTCCTGTAGGCGTAGAAGATAACTTTAAGGGAATTGTTGACCTCGTCTCCCAAAAGGCCATAATCTGGGATGAATCTACACTTGGTGCAAAGTTTCGCTATGAAGAGGTTCCTTCGGGTATGAAAGGTATGGTACATGAGTACAGAGACAAACTTATAGAGGCTGCCGCTGATTTTGATGAAGTAGTTATGGAAAAATATATGGATGGCAAACAGCCGACCGAGGATGAATTAAAAAAGGCAATAAGGAAAGGCGCTATCCGGATGGCCATAACCCCTGTGCTTTGCGGATCATCTTTTAAAAATAAAGGGATTCAGCCGCTGCTGGATTCCGTTATAGAATATCTTCCATCGCCAATTGACATTGCTGCCATAAAAGGTATAAACCCGGATACAGAGCAGGAAGAAGAAAGAAAGGCTGACGATAATGCGCCGTTTTCAGCCATTGCATTTAAGATAATGACAGACCCGTTTGTAGGCCAGCTTACATTCTTCAGGGTCTATTCAGGTTATATGGCAGCAGGTTCTTATGTGTATAATGCCACAAAACAGCAGAAAGAGAGAATAGGAAGACTCCTCAAGATGCACGCCAATAAAAGGGAAGAGATAAAAGAGGTTTATGCAGGCGAGATAGCGGCAGCAGTGGGCTTGAAGAGCACCATAACAGGTGATACCATATGCGATGATGATAAACCGATACTGTTAGAAAGGATGATATTCCCCGAACCTGTTATGAGCATTGCAATAGAGCCGAAGACAAAGGCTGATCAGGAGAAACTCGGTATCTCTCTGCAGAAACTTGCCATAGAAGACCCGTCATTCAGGGTAAAGACAGACGAAGAGACAGGCCAGACAATTATCTCAGGTATGGGTGAACTGCATCTTGAGATTATTGTAGATAGATTGATGAGGGAATTCAAGGTTGAGGCAAATGTCGGCAAACCGCAGGTTGCCTATAGAGAGACCATAACAAAGAAGGTTGAAGCCGAAGGTAAGTATATAAAGCAGACAGGCGGCCGCGGCCAGTATGGCCATGTCTGGCTTACCGTAGAACCTCAGGAGACTGGCAAGGGATTTGAGTTTGAAAATGAAATCGTTGGTGGAACTGTTCCAAAAGAATATATACCTGCTGTAGAAAAAGGGTTAAGAGAAACAGTAGAAACAGGCGTGCTTGCGGGTTATCCTGTTGTTGATGTAAAGGTTTCGTTGTTTGACGGCTCTTACCATGAGGTTGACTCGTCCGAAATTGCGTTCAAGATAGCAGCCTCTATGGCCTTCAAGAATGGCATGAAAAAGGCTAATCCAATACTGTTGGAGCCTATTATGGATGTAGAGGTGGTAACCCCGGAGCAGTTCATGGGAGATGTTATTGGAGACCTGAATTCCAGAAGAGGGAAGATACTGGGTATGGAGACGAGGGGAGGATTTCAAGTAGTATCTTCAAAGGTCCCTCTTGCCAATATGTTTGGCTATTCTACTGATATAAGGTCAAAGACCCAGGGAAGGGCGACATTTACAATGCAGTTCTCTCATTACGAACAGGTGCCGAATTCAGTAAGAGAAGAAATCGTGGCGAAGGTGCAAGGAAAATAACAATTAGTTACAAGTTGTAAGATTCAAGTTGCAAGCAAAAACTTAAATCTTACAACTTAAAACTTGACACTTCAAACAAGGAGGATTTTATGAGCAAGGCCAAATTTGACAGAACCAAGCCGCACATAAACATAGGGACGATAGGACATGTAGACCACGGAAAGACCAGTCTGACAGCGGCAATAACAAAGGTATTAAGCACAAGAGGGCTGGCGGAATTTCTGGCTTATGAAAACATAGACAAGGCCCCCGAAGAAAGAGAAAGAGGCCTAACCATAAGCATATCCCATGTAGAATACCAGACCGACAAAAGACACTACGCCCATGTAGACTGTCCAGGCCATGCCGACTACGTAAAAAACATGATAACCGGCGCAGCCCAGATGGACGGTGCGATACTCGTTGTCAGCGCAGCAGACGGCCCAATGCCCCAGACAAGAGAACACATACTACTCGCAAGACAAGTAGGAGTTCCAGCCATCGTCGTATTCCTCAACAAAACAGACATGATAGACGACAAAGAACTCATGGACCTTGTAGAACTTGAAGTCCGAGAACTACTCAACAAATACAAATTCCCAGGAGACGAAATACCAATAATAAAAGGGAGCGCAGTAAAAGCGCTTGAATGCGGATGCGGCAAAAAAGAATGCAAAAACTGCGGCCCAATACTTAAACTCCTTGACACCATAGACACCTACATAAAAGAGCCAAAAAGAGACATAGACAAACCATTCATCATGCCAATAGAAGACGTCTTCTCCATATCCGGCAGAGGAACCGTAGTAACCGGAAGAGTAGAAAGAGGCACAATCAAAGTAGGAGAAGAAATAGAAATAGTAGGCATAAAACCAACCCAGAAGACCGTAGCAACTGGCATAGAAATGTTCCGGAAGCTATTGGACGAAGGCAGGGCAGGAGACAACATAGGAGTCCTCCTAAGAGGCACAAAAAAAGAAGAAGTAGAAAGAGGGCAGGTGCTTGCAAAACCCGGCACCATAACCCCGCACACCAAATTTAAAGCGGAAGTATATGTATTAACCAAAGAAGAAGGCGGAAGACACACCCCGTTCTTCAATGGATACAGACCCCAGTTCTACTTCAGGACAACCGATGTAACCGGAGTAGCCGCACTGCCCCAGGGAGTGGAGATGGTAATGCCTGGAGACAACACCAACCTGGAAGTAGAATTGATAATGCCGATAGCCATGGATGAGGGATTAAGGTTTGCCATCAGAGAAGGCGGCAGGACAGTAGGCGCAGGCGTGGTGACGAAGATAGCGGCGTAAGAAAACTATAAGTCTTATATGACATATAAGACTTATAGTCTTCTGTATTGAGGAGCGACATGAGAGACATTATTACATTAGCATGCAGTGATTGTAAGAATAGAAACTATACAACTACAAAAAACAAGAAGACAACTCCTGACAGGTTGGAGCTTAAGAAATATTGCAGACATTGCAGAAAACATACGGCGCATAAGGAAACCAAATGATAGTTGCAAGTTGCAAGTGATAAGTTGTAAGAAAAATTTGAGACTTGAATCTTGAAACTTGCAACCGTATTTATAGGCCAGTAGCTCTAACGGTTAGAGCGTCGGTCTCCAAAACCGAGTGTTGGGGGTTCGAATCCCTCCTGGCCTGCCAGTTTAAGAGACAGTAAACTGTAAAATAGTAAACGGTAAAGAAAGTCGGAACGGTTTGCAGCTAACAGTTTGCAGTTAACGAGGGATAAGGATGGAATTAATTGAAAAGTCAAAACAGTTTTTGTCAGAGGCGAATCAGGAATTAAAAAGGGTGACTTGGCCGACCAAGAAGCATATTGCAGCTTCTACATGGGTAGTTGTCATTTTGGTTCTTTTGATAGGTGTTTTTTTAGGGATTGTAGATTTTATTTTTTCTAAATTGATAAGGCTGGTATTGGGTTAGTTTTGTAACCCCTGATGTTACATCGGGGGAGGGTAGAGTATTTTGGTTTTAAGACGCCTGGGTTGTTTATAATGGATATTCTTTGGGGTTTCTTTGGGGTTAAATTAGCATGGCAAAAAAATGGTATGTAGTTCATACTTATTCAGGCTATGAGAATAAGGTAAAGGTTACTCTTCAAGAACGGATAAAAAGTGCAAAAATGGGAGAGCTTTTTTCCGAGGTATTGGTACCTTCGGAGAAGATTATCGGATTGGTAAAGGGAGAGAAGAAAACTACTTCAAGAAAATTCTTTCCAGGCTATATTTTGGTGAACATGGAGTTGAATGAAGCGACCTGGCATCTTGTTAAGGAAACTCCCAAGGTGACTGGTTTTGTTGGCGGAACAACAGCCCCTCCGGCAATATCTGATGAAGAGGTTAAAAAGATAACGCATCAAATGGAAGAAGGGGCGGCAAAGCCAAAGCCGAAGGTGCTCTTTGAGAAGGGTGAAAATGTAAGAGTGATTGATGGTCCGTTCACGAATTTTAATGGGATAGTAGATGAGGTAAAGCCAGAAAAGGGTAAACTGAAAGTGCTGGTAAGCATATTTGGCAGGGCAACCCCTGTGGAGCTTGATTTTGTTCAGGTAGAAAGGGCATAAAGAGAGGCGATAGGCAAGAGGCAATGGGGATGAAAAAACTGAAAACCTATAGCCCATTGCCCAGAGCCTGTATTTTAAGGAGATAATTATGGCTAAAAAGGTTGTTACACAAATTAAGTTGCAGATTCCTGCAGGCAAGGCTAATCCATCGCCGCCGGTTGGTCCTGCATTGGGACAGCATGGCGTGAATATCATGGAGTTTTGCAAGCAATTCAACGCAAAGACCCAGAGGCAGGAAGGGATGATTATACCGGTAGTCATAACAGTATATGCAGACCGGTCTTTTTCATTTATAATTAAGACCCCGCCTGCTTCTACCCTCCTTCTGAAAGCAGCAGGAGTAGAGAAGGGTTCTGGCACTCCCAATAAAGATAAGGTTGGGAAGGTTACAAAAAAACAGGTTATGGAAATAGCAAAGCTAAAAATGCCTGACCTGACAGCTGCCAATCTTGCCGCTGCCGTAAAAACTATTGAAGGCACAGCAAGAAGCATGGGAATTGTGGTGGAGGGATAGAGATGGGGAAAAAATATAATACAGCAATTGCAAAGGTAGACAATACAAAACTATATAACATGGAAGATGCAGTAAAACTTGTTCCAGAGACAGCTACTGCAAAATTCGACGAGACAGTTGATCTGGCTGTGAGGCTTGGGGTTGACCCTAAACAGCCGGAACAGATGGTGAGGGGGACCGTGGTTCTTCCAAATGGAACTGGTAAAAGGGTACGGGTTTTAGTTTTTGCCAAAGGCGAGAAAGAAAAAGAGGCGAAAGATGCTGGGGCTGAATTTGTTGGAGGCGACGACCTTATAGAAAAGGTGTCTAAAGGTTGGCTTGATTTTGACAGCATCGTAGCTACCCCTGATATGATGGGTGCAGTTGGCAAGCTGGGCAAGATTTTGGGGCCGAGAGGACTTATGCCAAATCCAAAGCTTGGCACAGTAACATTTGATGTCGCCAGGGCAGTAAAAGAGATTAAGGCAGGCAAAATAGAATTTAAGGTTGATAAGAGCGGCAATGTTCATGTTCCTTTTGGCAAGGTTTCCTTTGGTGTAAAAAAACTGAAAGAGAATCTTGCTGCCTTATTAGAGAACATTATTAAGGCAAAACCGTCTACAAGTAAAGGGGCGTATTTGAAAAGCATTACTATATCTACAACAATGGGGCCCGGCATTAAGATAGATGCCGCAGAGGTAAGAGAGATTTTGAAATAAAAATACAGCCTACAAGTCGCCAGGCTACAAGCCTACAAGATTAAAACTTGCAGGCTCTTAGACTTGTAGACTTTTAGTTTGTATTTAGGTCAAAGACAGTAGGGGCTTTTAATCACGTTTGGCGTGATTGGCTTAATAATCCTACCTAGGCCAGAAAAATTTCGATTTGCGATTTTCGGTTTACGATTTAAAAATAATTCGTCAATCGTAATTCGAAAAGCCCTTTCTGTCTTTGTTCCAGAGTCAAAAAATCCAAAGATAGAGAGGGGGGAGAAAGAGAATTGATTAGGGAAGAGAAAGAGAAGCTTGTAGCTGAGTTTGAGGATAAATTTAAAAAGGCAAAGGCTGCTTTTATAGCTGACTACAAGGGGTTAAAAGTAGAGCAGATGACATCCTTACGAAAATCTTTAAGGGATGCATCCGTTGATCTGAAGGTTGTTAAGAATACCCTTGCAAAGATAGCCATAAAAGATACTGATGCAGAACCTCTAAAGGGTTACTTTGCGGGCACTACTGCTGTTGCTATGAGCTATGCAGACCCTGTAGCAGCAGCCAAGATACTTACCCAATTTGTCAAGGATGAGCCTAATCTTAAGTTAAAGGTCGGGTTTTTGGGTGGGAAGATACTGAATCTTAACGAGATAAAGACCCTTGCAGAACTTCCTTCCAGAGAAATACTGTTGGGGAAATTGGTTGGTATGTTGAAAGCCGTGCCAACAGGTTTAGTAGGGGTTCTGAGCGGTGTTTCCAGAAAGTTTGTTTATACATTGGCTGCAATACAGGCAAAAAAGAGTTAAGGAGTTGAAGAGTTCTGGAGTTAAGGAATTTAACTCCTTAACTCTGTCACTCCCTAACTCCTAAACTAAATTTAACGGAGGTTTTAAAGATGTCAAAGATTTCAAAAGAGGATGTAATAAAATATATTGAAGGTATGACGGTATTGGATCTGGCAGAGCTTGTGAAGGAACTGGAGAATAAATTCGGTGTTACGGCAGCGGCTCCGGTAGCTGTTGCCGCAGCCCCTGCTGCCGGTGCGGTAGCCGCAGCAGGCGCCCCTGCGGAGGAGAAGACAGAGTTTACTATTATCCTTAAAGCTGCCGGCGCTGATAAGATTAAGGTCATTAAAGAGGTCAGGGCCATTACAGGGCTTGGATTAAAAGAGGCAAAGGACCTTGTGGAGGGCGCTCCAAAGACAGTAAAGGAAGGTGTCTCTAAGGCTGATACTGAGAATTTCAAAAAGCAGCTTGAAGGCGCGGGTGCTCAGGTGGAGATAAAATAAAGCGTTAAAACGGGGAATCGGGGAGACGGAGATCGGAGAGGGAGTTATATAACCTTCTCCCTTTCTCCGTTTCGTTTTTTTAAAAAAGAGGAGAAAACATGGGATATGCATTATTAAATGGGGGAATCCTTAGAAAGAGTTATTCTCGTATAGGAAAGATAGTAGATATACCCAACCTTATAGATGTTCAGAAAAAATCCTACCAGCAATTTCTGCAATTAGATGTAAAGCCTGGGAATAGGGCTGATATTGGCCTTCAGGGTGTATTTAAAAGCATATTCCCCATAAAAGACTACAGCGGAACTGCGACGCTGGATTTCGTAAATTATATACTGGAGGGTACTAAATACACTATTGAAGAATGCCAGCAGAGGGGCATGACGTACGCTTCTCCCATGAAAATAACCGTACGGCTCGTTGTTTGGGATAAAAACCACTCAACCAGCGCCCAAACAATAAGAGATGTGAAAGAGCAGGAGATATATTTTGGAGAAGTGCCATTGATGACGGATAACGGAACATTCATTATCAATGGCACAGAGAGGGTTATTGTAAGCCAGCTTCATAGGTCTCCAGGGGTATTTTTTGAATATGAGAAAGGGAAAGGCTACGCCAGTGGAAAACTTCAGTATACTGCAAGGATAATACCGTATCGGGGTTCATGGCTTGACTTTGAGTTTGACCAGAAAGATTGGCTCTATGTGCGTATAGATAAACGGAGGAAGATGCTTGCTACCGTTCTCCTCAAGGCATTGGGTTATTCTATAGAAGAGCTTCTTAATTATTTCTATCCCGCTGAAGAGATTATTCTGGAAGGGAAGAAAATATTAAAAAAGGTAGAAGCTGACCATCTTATAGCTCAACGGGTAAGCAAGGATATAAAAGATCCAAAAACCGAAGATATAATTGTCAAAAAAGATCGAAAATTCAACCGAGCGATTGTAAAGAGGCTTATTGCTGCTGGTATTAAATATATACCGATTGAGGTGGAAGATGTTTTAGGTAGGATAGCAGCAAATGATATTGTTGATAATAAAACAGGTGAAGTGCTCTTAGAGTGCAACCAGGTTATCACAAAGGAAAAGTTGGAAGAGATAGAAAAGCGGAGTATAGAGAAGTTTCAACTTTTGTTTATCGAAGGCATTGGTTCTTTCTTCAGAGACACGCTTGTCAATGACAGGATTACAAACGAGGAGACAAAGATTATCCAAGCCTATCGCAGGGAAAGCCCTGCTGATGCCACTACCAATATGACGATCAATGCCATAGTAGAGATATATAAAAGGATGAAACCCGGCGACCCTCCTACCGTGGCTGCCGCAAAACAGCATTTCAATAATCTATTTTTTGCTGCTGATAGATATGACCTGTCGAAAGTAGGCAGGTTAAAACTCAATAGGAAACTGGGATACGATGTTCCTTTGGAGACTGCCACCTTGCTGAAAGAAGATATCCTTGGTGTAGTTCGCTATCTCGTAGGTTTAAAGAATGGGCAGGGGGTTGTAGATGATATAGACCACCTTGGAAACAGGAGGATTAGGTCGGTTGGCGAACTTTTGGAGAATCAATACAGGATAGGACTTTTAAGGATGGAGAGGGCGGTAAAGGAGAGGATGAGCCTTGGTGAACTGGAAACGCTTATGCCGCATGACTTTATCAACCCCAAGCCAATTCAGGCAGTGGTGAGAGAGTTTTTTGGCTCCAGCCAGCTTTCTCAATTTATGGATCAAACCAATCCGCTTTCTGAGATTACGCATAAAAGAAGGCTTTCTGCCCTTGGCCCCGGCGGCTTGACACGAGAAAGGGCTGGCTTCGAAGTGAGAGATGTCCATGCGACCCATTACGGCAGGATATGTCCTATAGAAACGCCAGAAGGACCAAATATAGGACTGATAGTATCGCTCAGCACCTATGCAAGGGTCAATGAATTTGGTTTTATAGAAACCCCGTATAGAGAGGTCGTAAACGGCAAGGTGACCAATAAAATAAGATTCTTATCTGCATTGGATGAAGAGGTTCATGTCATAGCGCAGGCCAATGCGCCTCTTGATAAGGACGGCAGATTTGCTACTGATATGGTGTCTGCGAGAAAGGGCGGAGAATTTGTCATGGCACGGCCTGAGGATATTACACTCATGGACGTTTCGCCGAATCAGTTGGTGAGCATAGCATCAGCCCTTGTCCCGTTTCTTGAGAATGACGATGCAAACAGGGCGCTCATGGGTTCTAACATGCAGCGCCAGGCTGTTCCGCTGGTGCAGACGGATGCCCCGCTTATTGGCACAGGCATTGAGGAGGTTGTTGCAAAAGACTCTGGAGTAACTATGGTTGCCAGGAGAGACGGAATTGTTGAGAATGTGGATGCCTCACGCATAGTATTAAAGAACAGCGATGGCGTAGATATTTACAATCTCACCAAATTTAAGAGGTCTAATCAAAACACCTGTATAAACCAAAAGCCGATAGTGAAGGTCGGCGATAGGATAAGTAAAGGAGATGTAATAGCGGACGGCCCTTCAACTGATCTGAGTGAGCTTGCCCTTGGCAGAAATGTCTTAGTAGCCTTTATGCCGTGGGGCGGCTATAATTTTGAGGATTCTATACTGATAAGCGAACGGCTCCTGAAGGAAGATGTATTCACCTCGGTACATATAGAAGAGTTTGAAACAATGGCCAGGGATATAAAGCTTGGCAAAGAGGATATTACCAGGGATATTCCCAATGTGGGAGAAGAGGCGCTGAAGGATTTAGATGAGGGCGGAATAGTACGGATTGGCGCCGAGGTATGTCCTGGAGATATATTGGTGGGCAAGGTAACTCCCAAAGGCGAGACGCAGCTCTCTCCGGAGGAAAAACTGCTTCGCGCCATTTTTGGAGAAAAGGCAGAGGATGTAAAGGATACCTCCCTAAGAGTTCCGCCAGGCGTTGAAGGCATTGCTATAGATGTTAAAGTATTCTCAAGAAAAGGCGTGGACAGGGATGAGAGGAGCAAATCCATTGAGGATAGGGATATAGCTAAGCTCTTAAAGGATAAAGATGATGAGATAAAGATTGTAAGGGATACAGCCTTTAAGAAGATTAGAAAGTTGCTGTTGGGAAAGCATTTGGCTGGGAAATTGACTGATAAAAAAGGCAATGTGCTTCTCAAAAAAGGCGGAACCGTTACGGAAGAAATATTAGATAAGGTTCCTATGAGTAAATGGGAGGAGCTGTCGTTAGGCGACGAGCCTGCGGAAAAGGAGTTAAAGCGGATTTTTGATGTTTTTAGCGAACAGATAGACCTTATCAAGGTTGTGTTTGACGAAAGAATAGACCGGCTGAAAAAAGGCGATGAACTTCCACCCGGTGTTATAAAGATGGTTAAGGTTTATATAGCAATGAAGAGAAAGGTGGCTGTTGGGGATAAGATGGCCGGAAGACATGGGAACAAAGGGGTTGTTTCCAGGATATTGCCTGAAGAGGATATGCCTTACCTATCAGACGGGACGCCGGTTGATATAGTTTTAAACCCGCTGGGTGTTCCTTCAAGAATGAATGTTGGCCAGATATTGGAAACACATCTTGGCTGGGCTGCAAGGAGTTTGGGAGAGCAGTTGGCTGCATATATGGAGAAAGGATTTAGCCCGCAAGCCTTGCGGGAAAAGATTAAAAAGGTCTATGGTTCGCCTGATTTCAGCAAATTTATCAACGACCTTGCCGATAAAGAAGTTGTAGAAATAGCAAAAAGGTTGAAGAAAGGTATATTCATATCAAGCCCGGTATTTGATGGTGCAAGGGAACAGGATATAAAAGACCTATTAGAGAAGGCAGAGCTGCCTCTTAATGGTAAGACTACACTTCGTGATGGGAGGAGCGGAGGTCCCTTTGACCAGGATGTTACTGTTGGAGTTATGTATATGTTGAAGCTCCATCATTTGGTAGACGACAAGATACATGCAAGAAGCACAGGCCCATATTCTCTTGTAACGCAGCAGCCGTTAGGCGGTAAGGCACAATTTGGCGGTCAGAGATTAGGCGAGATGGAAGTGTGGGCAATGGAGGCCTATGGCGCAGCCTATACCCTCCAAGAATTTTTGACTGTGAAATCAGATGATGTCCCGGGCAGGACAAGGGTATATGAGGCTATTGTTACAAAAGAGTACAATATGGAACCTACCCTGCCGGAATCTTTTAATGTCCTGGTAAAGGAATTACAGAGTCTGATACTGGATATAGAGCTTTTGGAAGAAGAGAAGTAAAACTGTTCAAGCAGATTAAGCCGTTCAAACAGTTTAAACAAGTTAAACGACTTAAACAGCTTGAACGGTTTAAAGAGGAGGAATAAATTGGAAAGATTAGTGGCGCTTTTTGGAAAACAGAAAAGACCGACAGATGTTTTTGCCATAAAAATATCTCTTGCATCCCCTGACAAGATAAGAGAGTGGTCTCATGGGGAGGTAAAAAAACCCGAGACCATAAACTACAGAACATTCAAACCGGAAAGAGACGGCCTTTTCTGCGCAAAGATATTCGGCCCTGTAAAGGATTATGAATGCAACTGCGGGAAGTATAAGAGGATGAAGCACAGAGGGGTAACCTGCGAAAAATGCGGAGTAGAAGTTATCCCGTCTAAGGTAAGGAGAGAAAGGCTTGGCCATATAGAACTTGCCACACCTGTGGCGCATATATGGTTTATGAGAAGCCTGCCGAGCAGAATCGGGACAATCCTGGATATGACCCTTAAAGAACTGGAGAGGGTCATATATTACGAAAGCCGTATCGTCATTGACCCAAAAGACACGGACCTTAAGCTCGGTGAACTCTTGACCGATGATAAATATGAAAAGGCCGTTGAAAAATACGGCAACGGTGCTTTTGTTGCTGGCATGGGCGCTGAGGCGGTGCGGGATGCGCTGAAAAAGCTGGATTTGCAGAAACTTTCCTCTTCTCTTAGGGCAGAGATGAAGAAGACTGCATCTGAGGTAAAAAAGAAGAAGATAGTAAAGAGATTAAAGATAGTTGACGCTTTTAGATTGGCCGGCAACAGGCCTGAATGGATGATACTGGATGTCATTCCCGTTCTGCCGCCGGACTTGAGACCACTGGTACCCCTTGACGGTGGAAGATTTGCCACCTCTGACTTAAACGACCTTTACAGGAGGGTGATAAATAGGAATAACCGCCTTAAAAGGCTTATGGAGCTTAATGCCCCTGGTATTATCATACGTAATGAAAAGAGGATGCTTCAGGAGGCTGTTGATGCCCTTTTTGATAATGCGAGAAGAGGTCGGATAGTGACAGGTCAAAATAAGCGGCCGTTAAAATCCCTAAGCGATATGATAAAAGGGAAGGGCGGCAGATTCAGACAGAATCTTCTGGGCAAGAGGGTTGACTATTCCGGCCGTTCAGTTATTGTAATAGGGCCTGATTTGAAACTGCATCAGTGCGGTTTGCCAAAGAAAATGGCCTTGGAACTCTTTAAGCCATTTATATACCAAAAGCTTGAAGAACGTGGCTATGCTACAACCATCAAGGCTGCAAGAAAGATGGTTGAGAAGGAAAGGTCAGAGGTATGGGATGTTTTAGACGAGGTTATAAGAGAACATCCGGTGCTCTTGAACAGAGCTCCTACCTTGCATCGTCTGGGCATTCAGGCATTTGAGCCTCTTTTAATAGAAGGCAAGGCAATTCAGCTTCATCCCCTTGTTTGCACTGCATTTAATGCAGACTTTGACGGCGACCAGATGGCTGTCCATGTGCCTCTTTCTGTAGAGTCTCAAGCTGAGGCAAGGATACTTATGATGTCAACGAACAATATCCTTTCTCCGGCAAATGGCAAGCCTGTTATCGTGCCCACACAGGATATAGTCCTTGGGCTTTATTATATGACAAGGGAGAGGTATGGCGTTAAGGGGGCGGGGAATATCTTGTCATCTCCTGAAGAGGTTAGGATTGCATATGATGCAGGGGAGGTCCATCTCCAGGCAAAGATAAAGGTTAAAATGCATGGAGAGATGATAGAGACTACGGTCGGCAGGATTCTTTTAAGCGAGATATTGCCCGAAGAAATTCCGTTTGAATCTGTAAATAAGGTGATGGATAAAAAACAGCTTGCAACCCTGATAGATGTCTGCTACAGGAGGGCGGGGGATAAAAAGACCGTAATCCTTGCCGATAAACTTAAAAATCTCGGTTATACATACGCTACAAAGGCCGGCATATCTATCTGTATAGATGATATGAAAATACCGGCTAAGAAAGGGAAGCTCCTGGAAAAGGCATATAAAGAGGTTCAGGAGATTCAAAAACAGTATAACGAAGGTTTAATAACCGATGGTGAGCGATACAACAAGGTTATTGATATATGGGCGCAGACAACAGAAGAGGTTGCTGCCGAGATGCTGAAGGAGCTTGGCACAGAGACGATAAAAGATGAAAAGGGCAAGGAGAAAAATGTTCCAAGCTTTAACCCGATTTTTATCATGGCTGATTCTGGAGCAAGGGGTTCTGCCCAGCAGATAAGACAGCTTGCAGGGATGAGAGGACTCATGGCAAAACCGTCAGGCGAAATCATTGAGACCCCCATTACGGCTAATTTTAGAGAGGGTCTTACCGTCTTGCAGTACTTTATCTCTACCCATGGTGCACGAAAAGGCCTTGCAGACACAGCCTTAAAGACTGCAAATTCAGGATATCTTACCAGGAGGCTTGTAGATGTTACTCAGGATGCAATAATCTCTGAGGACGACTGCGGTACGCTGGATGGCATATATATGACCTCGCTTATTGAAGGCGGAGAGATTATTGAGCTGATAGGAGAGAGGATACTTGGCAGAGTTGCAATGGAGGATGTTATAGATACATTTACAGGGAATATCCTCATTAAGGAAAATGAGGAGATTGACGAGGATACTGTAGTTAAGATAGAGGAGGCAGGCGTAGAGAAGGTCAAGATACGGAGCGTTCTTACCTGCAGGAGCAAGCGCGGGATATGCGCCAAGTGTTATGGCAGAGATTTGGCACGGGGCAGAATGGTTGAGATGGGAGAGGCAGTCGGTGTTATTGCAGCCCAGTCCATAGGCGAGCCGGGAACGCAGCTTACCATGAGAACCTTCCACATTGGAGGCACTGCCAGCCGAAGGGCGGAGCAGACCACATTGGAAGCGAGACATGAGGGTTATATTAAATTTGTTCATTTACATACTGCAGTAAATTCCAAGGATGAAATTATAGTAATGAACAGGAATGGAGAGATTGCTATTCGCGATGAGCAGGGCAGGGACAGAGAGGCAAATCCTCTTATCTATGGCGCAAAGCTCAAGGTTAAAGATGGGCAGAAGGTTAAAGGAGGCGATGTGGTGGCAGAGTGGGATCCGTATACAATCCCAATCCTCACCGAAGCCAGTGGCATAATAAAGTTTGGCGATATTGAGGAAGGAAAGACTATGAGGGAGCAGGTGGATGAAGTAACCGGTCTATCCAGTAAGGTGATTGTTGGCTATAAAGAAGGCGATTTGAGGCCGAGGATCTCTATCAAGGATGAGGCTGGAAGGACATTAAAGATTCATGGCGCCAATATAGAGGCCAGATACCTTCTGCCTGTTGGAGCTATCATAACAATCAACGAAGGTGATGCGGTTAAGGCAGGCGATATTATCGTTAAAATCCCGAGAGAGACTACAAAGACTAAGGACATCACCGGAGGACTGCCTCGCGTTGCAGAACTCTTTGAGACAAGAAAACCCAAGGAGTGTGCTGTCGTAAGCGAAATAGACGGGGTGGTATCATTTGGTAAGGACACAAAGGGCAAGAGAAAGGTTGTTGTGACTCCGGAAGTTGGAGAGCCTAAAGAATATCTCATTCCGAAAGGCAAGCACATAAGTGTCAGGGAAGGGGACAGGATGAGGGCAGGTGAGCCTCTGATGGACGGCTCTGCAAATCCGCACGATATTCTGAGCGTACTTGGTGTGAAGGAGTTGGCCAAATATCTGGTGGATGAGGTACAAGAGGTTTATCGGCTGCAGGGCGTTAAGATAAACGACAAACATATAGAAGTGATTGTCCGGCAGATGCTGAGGAGGGTAAAGATAAAAGACCCTGGAGATACAGATTTCCTGGTTGGAGACCATGTTGAAAGATATATGTTTGAAGAGGTAAACGAAAAGATGCTGGCAAAAGGGAAGAGGCCGGCAATTGCCGAGCCGCTTTTGCAGGGTATTACCAAGGCATCGCTTTCCACAGAGAGTTTTATATCTGCAGCCTCTTTCCAGGAGACAACAAAGGTCTTAACAGAGGCGAGTATCGCAGGCAAGGTAGATTATCTGAGAGGGCTAAAAGAGAATGTAATTATGGGCAGGTTAATTCCGGCTGGCACAGGATTCCCTTATTACAGGAAGATATCGCTTGCAAAATTTGAAGAGCCGGAGATAACAGCAGAATCTTCTCCTCAAGAAACAAATATTGCTTGACAAGATATTACGGAGTTGATAGCATTAAAAAGTTTTTTTGGAAAAAGGGTTGCAAGACAAATTTTTATGAGGTAATCAGTGCCTACGATAAACCAGTTAGTGAAAAAAGGCAGAAAGGCTGTAAGAAAGAAGACAACTGCTCCTGCATTGAAAGAATGTCCTCAGAAGAGAGGAGTTTGTATCAGGGTATATACAACTACTCCCAAAAAACCAAACTCGGCGCTGAGGAAGGTTGCAAGGGTCAGGCTTACCAATGCAATGGAAGTGACCTCTTATATTCCTGGCATTGGTCATAATCTTCAGGAGCATTCAGTTGTTCTTATAAGAGGTGGGAGAGTAAAAGATCTTCCGGGTGTCAGGTACCATATCGTTAGAGGTACGCTGGATGCAGTAGGTGTTCAAAACAGGAAACAGGGCCGCTCAAAATACGGGGCGAAAAGGCCAAAATGATAGTTGCAAGTTGCAGGTTACAAGTTGCAAGTGAAAACTTGAATCTTGAAACTTGAAACTTTTTTAATGGAGGGTTGATGTCAAGAAAGGGAATTGTATCGAAGCGGGATGTTTTGCCCGATCCTAAATATAATGACAAGCTTATAACGAAATTTGTAAATACTATAATGAGAGACGGCAAAAAGAGTGTTGCCGAAGCTATTGTCTATAAGGTGTTTGATTCTGTGAAAGAGAAGACAAAAGAAGATCCGCTGAAGATTTTCAAGAAGGCAGTAGATAATGTAAAGCCGATGCTTGAGGTAAGGTCTCGCAGGGTCGGAGGCGCGACATATCAGGTTCCGCAGGAGGTAAGACCGCAGCGGAAGATATCTCTTGCAATGAGATGGCTTGCAACGTATGCGGGGGGGCGCGGAACGGAGAGGACAATGGTTAATAAGCTTGCAGCTGAATTAATAGACGCGGCAAATAATAAAGGCGGGGCGGTAAAGAAAAGAGAGGATGTGCATAAAATGGCTGAGGCAAATAAGGCATTTGCGCATTATAGATGGTAAAAAACAGTGAGCAGTGAACAGTTAGCAGTTAACAGTTTTAGAAGGAGTTTTACATTGCCAAGATTAGTGCCAATAGAAAAGACAAGAAATATAGGCATAATGGCCCATATAGACGCAGGGAAAACTACCACAACTGAGAGGATTCTCTATTATACAGGCGTTACTTATAAGATAGGAGAGGTTCACGATGGCACGGCTGTTATGGACTGGATGCCTCAAGAGCAAGAGAGGGGTATTACCATTACCTCTGCGGCCACAACTTGTTTCTGGAAAGACAATCGTATCAATATAATTGATACGCCGGGGCATGTTGATTTTACTATTGAGGTGGAGAGGTCTTTAAGGGTGCTGGATGGCGCTGTTGCGGTGTTTTGCTCCGTTGGCGGGGTTGAGCCTCAGTCCGAGACCGTATGGCGTCAGGCAAACAAATACAGAGTTCCGAGGATAGCATTTGTCAACAAGATGGACAGGGTTGGGGCAGATTATTTCAGGGTTGTCAAGATGATGGTGGAGAGGCTTCAGACAAGGCCAGTGGTCATGCAGCTTCCTGTGGGGGTTGAGGATAATTTTAAAGGGGTCGTTGACCTTATTTCCCAGAAGGCGATAATCTGGGATGAATCTACGCTCGGCGCAAAGTTTCGTTTTGAAGATGTTCCTGCGGATATGAAAGATCTGGTTCATGCGCATAGGGATAAGCTCGTAGAGGCTGCGGCTGATTTTGATGAAGCGCTTATGGAAAAATATCTGGATGGTAAACAGCCCACAGAAGATGAACTGAAAAAGGCGATAAGGAAAGGCACTATCCAGATGGCAATAACCCCAGTGCTTTGCGGGTCATCGTTTAAAAATAAAGGGATTCAGCCGCTTCTTGATTCTGTTGTAGAATATCTTCCATCGCCAATTGATATTGCCGCTGTAAAAGGGATAAATCCTGATACTGAGCAGGAAGAGACAAGGAAGGCAGCGGATGACGCCCCTTTTTCAGCCATAGCATTTAAGATCATGACCGACCCGTTTGTGGGGCAGCTTACATTTTTCAGGGTTTACTCAGGCTACATGGAAGCAGGCTCGTATGTGTATAATGCCACAAAGCAGCAGAGAGAGCGCGTCGGGCGACTCTTAAAGATGCATGCTAACAAGAGGGAAGAGATAAAGGAGGTTTACGCAGGCGAGATAGCGGCAGCAGTGGGCTTGAAGAGCACCATAACAGGTGATACCATATGCGATGATGATAAACCGATACTTCTGGAAAAGATGACATTCCCCGAGCCTGTCATGAGCATTGCGATAGAGCCGAAGACAAAGGCTGATCAGGAGAAGCTCGGCATATCTCTCCAGAAGCTTGCCATAGAGGATCCGTCATTTCGGGTGAAGACAGACGAAGAAACGGGACAGACGATTATTTCAGGTATGGGCGAACTCCATCTTGAGATTATTGTGGACAGAATGCTCAGGGAATTCAAGGTTGAGGCAAATGTTGGCAAACCGCAGGTTGCATATAGAGAGACCATAACCAAGAAGGTTGAATCCGAGGGCAAGTATATAAAACAGACAGGCGGCCGCGGCCAGTACGGCCATGTCTGGCTTACGGTTGAACCGCAGGAGCCGGGCGCAGGTTTTGCGTTTGAGAATGAGATTGTCGGCGGCACAGTTCCCAAAGAATATGTGCCGGCTGTAGAAAAGGGGCTCCGTGAGGCCATAGAGACAGGCGTGCTTGCCGGCTATCCTGTGGTTGACTTGAAGGTAGCGCTCTTTGACGGCTCTTACCATGATGTTGACTCATCTGAGATTGCGTTCAAGATAGCGGCATCCATGGCATTTAAGGATGGATGTAAGAAGGCAAATCCGATCATTCTGGAACCGATTATGGATGTAGAGGTTGTGACGCCTGAACAGTTTATGGGCGATGTGATCGGCGACTTAAATTCCAGAAGGGGTAAGATTCTTGGGATGGAGACAAGGGGCGGATTTCAGGTAGTTTCATCAAAGGTCCCCCTTGCCAATATGTTCGGTTACTCAACGGACATAAGGTCTAAGACCCAGGGAAGGGCGACATTTACCATGCAGTTTTCGCATTACGAGCAGGTGCCAAATTCCGTAAGAGAAGAGATCGTAGCGAAAGTGCAAGGGAAATAAAAACAGAATATAAGTCTTATAAGACATATAAGACTTATAGCCTTTTACAGGGAGGATTATATGAGCAAAGCCAAATTTGACAGGACAAAGCCCCACATCAACATAGGG
>JACPZB010000058.1 GCA_016195725.1 Deltaproteobacteria bacterium
CTGATGCGGAGAAAAATATCAAAGTCAACCATCATCAATCTGCCGTGGTATTCAAGGATATTTTCGGCATTCGTTGCGGCAAGCGTTGATTCTTCCAAATATGAAAAAGACAAATTCTGCGGCGTCCGCAGTCAAGAGATAATTGAGAAGTGGAGTTTTACAGAGACTGCGTTCCTTGCGCTTATTGGCCGTAAGCCCACGGCAGATGAACTCTTTGAGTTTTCCATGCTGCTCGGACTTCTTATCTCCAACGGCCCCGGCACCATCTCTGCGCAGGGGTGCAAAGGCGGAGTAAGCGCTGACGGCCCCGAAGACCCCACAAGGGTTCAAATCAACAAGGCGTTCATCGGCTTCCTCACGCACACCGGTTTTGCCCACGGCGGAAACGGATACGAGGCCATTGCATTTTTGATTGACAGGTTCAAGGACAAGAATTTAAAATCACCGGCAGACAAGAAGCACGGCCTGAATCTCAAGGCAATCGCAGGAAAAGGCCGCAGGAAACATTGAATATATGAAGGTGCCATGCATAAACCATCCTGTATTCAAAGGCAAGGCGGTCAACTATGACCCCAGGGAACGGTTTGTCAACAGCCTGTTTGAGGAAAAGAATATTTGCAATGTCTTCTTGGATTTCTACCACAATCTCGTCCAGTCCCTGTTTGACAACAAGGTCAGCGAAAATGTTTACTGCGTAAATGTTGATGCAGTCATAGCGATAATCTTGTTAAAAATGGTGTGGCAGCCCTTCAAGGCTGGCAAGATAACAGAGAAAGAGGTCGAGACCGCGGCCTTCACCACATTCCTGTTCGGCAGGATGATCGGCTGTGCAGCCGAGATAGACGACCACATTAACAGGGGCAGGAATATGGATACGAGGACGCCGGCAAGTAATTGCACATTTGTGGGGTAAAACTCAAAATTGCAGTCACATTTTTTGACAAACGCAATCTCCTGAGCCTGTCAGGGGCAGGCTTTGGCCAAATATTGTAGTCGCCTATTTATCAGTGTTTTTGCCCTGCACCCAGAAGGCCCTCTCTGTAAACCTCCACACCAAATACTTTGGTGTGGAGGGTAAAGGTATGTTGGTTTACCTGGGAACCAAGGATATTTTAAAATTTATGAGATACGACGATGAAAATAAGAAGAAGCAACACAGTAAAATATTTTTATGGCTGGCAATAGGTTTCTATTCATTGGCTTGAAAGTCTTTAGCAATAGAAATTAGTTTATTTATCTTTTTAGAAACATCCGCCGAAGTCAGTATCTCCGAAATCATTGCCACACTATCAGCGCCTTGTTTGAGGGCGTGAATCATATTAGTTTCTGTAATCCCTCCGATAGCGACAATAGGGATGCCAACTGCTTTTCTTGCCTCAGAAAGCCCCTTAATGCCTTTTGGCGCCTGCGCATCTTTTTTTGTTTTTGTAGGAAAGATGGGGCCGAAAGAGATATAGTTAACTGGCAATTTTGCAGCCTCTAATGCCTCTCTCAAATTGTGGGTAGAGCAGCCTATTATCTTGTCATTTCCTAAAATCCTTCTTGCCTCTTTTACCGGCAGGTCATCCTGACCCAGATGCACTCCATCAGCATCTGTCAATAGTGCTATATCCACTCTATCGTTTACTATAAATAGGATATTTCTTTCTTTAGTTGTTCTTCGGATAATTAGGGCCGATTCCAGAAATTCTCTGGATGAAAGCCCCTTGGCCCGTAATTGAATAATCTTTATCCCGCCGTCCATAATAGCTTGAGCTGCCTTTTCTAAATCAGCAAAAGGGACAAGAGAGCTATCTAATATGGGGTAGATAGAAGGGATGAGCATTTTGTTTCTTATCATGAAGATACCTTATCTTAATAAAAATATAGTGTCAATTAACATGATTATGCTATAATTTTCCGCCATGTTTAAGAAAATTTCAATTGTAATACTAGTAATAGTGGCCGCAGCGGTTGTCTGGTTTTGCTTGTGGGTTCAAAACCTGCCTGATATAGGAAGCCTTAAAAAGCAGAATACCGACCTCTCCATAAAGATAAAGGATGCTATGGGAAGGCCGAGAGAGTGGATTGTCGGGGCAAAAAATCATTCATGGGTTCCTTTGGACCAAATATCTCCATATCTTATTGCCGCGGTAATCGCCAGCGAGGATGATGCATTTTTCCAGCATAAGGGTTTTGACCTTGATGGACTAAAGGATGCTCTGAGGGAAGATATAAAAAAGAAGCGCTTCGCAAGAGGCGCATCTACCATCACGATGCAGCTTGCAAGGAATCTATACCTTACGAAAGAAAAAACATTTATCAGAAAGCTCAAAGAGGCATATCTTACCTGCCGTTTGGAAAGTCTGCTGACAAAAAACAGGATATTGGAGCTATACCTGAATATTGTTGAGTGGGGTCCTGGTATTTATGGAATTGGCAAGGTATCTGAATATTACTTTGGTAAAAATCCTTTAGAATTGAATCTGAAGGAGGCAACGCTTTTGGCAGTAATGCTGCCTAATCCCCGTTATTATAATCCTTATGTGAAGATGTCAAGTATAGAGAAGAGGCAGAATTATCTTCTAATGAGAATGCTTATGGAGCATGATATTCAGGAGGAAGAATATGAGATTGCTGTATCTGCACCTGTAGAGTTGAGGGATAAATTATAGGGATATGCTGGATTGGGATACTGAATATGCAAGCGGAGAGTATGCCTCTTCAAAGAACCCAAGCAAATTGCTCATAGAACTGCTTCCTCTCCTCCCAGGAGGAAAGGCGCTGGATATAGCCTGCGGCGAGGGAAGAAATGCCGTCTTTCTTGCGAAAAATGGTTATGATGTCGATGCAGTGGATATCTCTGGTGTAGCCATAAAAAGAGGAAGGGATGCAGCGGCGAAAGAAAATATAAGGGTAAACTTTATTCAGGCCGATTTGGAAAATTATCAACTACCCGCAGAAACTTATGACCTTATCGTAAATTTCAACTATCTTCAAAGAACGCTTATCCCTGCGATAAAAAATGGATTAAAAAAGGGCGGGGTTGTTGTCTTTGAAACATTTACCTTGGAGCAGCAGGCCATAGGGCCGCCCAAAAATCCTGAATTTTTGCTCAAACCCAATGAACTCCTCAAATTATTTAGTGATATTCATATCTTCTATTATAGAGAAGGTATTTTCGAAGAGGAAAGGAAAAAGGCCGCAGCATCTCTGGCAGGCAAAAGGCTATGAAACAAAGAGTTGCATTTTCAATAATTATTGCCCTTCTTACAGCATCTGTGTCTTTTTCGGATGACGGTCTGTATGGCTATTCCGCTAAGAGGGGTGGGGATGTATTATTTTTTATTGGTGAAAAGACATGGCAGAGTACCGGCGATGATAAATGGGATATAGCCGGAACCAAATCAGGCGGTCCGCCTAATATCCTTTCTGAACTTGAATTTCTTGGACTTGAAAGTACTGTGTATGAAATATACGGCGGCATACGACAGGGCCGCGGCGCGCTCACCCTGGGTTATGGTTTCGGCTCTATGCACGGCGGTATCTCTAAGGACAGCGATTATCTAAGAGACAACCGCCAGGGTCTCTTTTCTTTAAGCACAGCCGATGCTGACGGCAAAGATTGGAATAACCTGAACTATTGGAATATAGATTACAGCTACCGTCTGCTTACCAATGAGTTAGAAGAATACTACAATGAAAGATATCTTGATATGCTAATAGGATACCAGGAGTGGCATGAGAAGATTACTATGACCAACGGTGTTCAGAAATTTGGCGGCACTTTGGGTCCATTTTCAGGATTGAATTCTAAATACGAATTCATTTGGAGGAGTATGCGTATTGGCCTGGAAGGAGGCCTTCCAATCTATAAAGGTTTTTTATTGAAGGGAAACACAATATTCATTCCCTATAATAAATATGAGGGAAGGGGTATCTGGAATCTCCGTACAGATTTTAGGCAAGACCCAAGCTTTGAGCACAAGGCAAGCGGTGGAAGCGGGGTTCAACTGGAGGCCTCTCTTTTATATTACATATATTCTGAACTTAGTATGGATTTTGGTTATAGATACTGGTATATACAGTCTGGAAAAGGTGATGATACAACATATTTCTCGAATGGTTCAGTTTCTGTAACTCAATTCAATGAAGCGGCAAATGAGAGGCAGGGATTCTTTTTAGATATCAAGTATATATTTTAACCTATTCAATCTTATATAGGCAGGCAAGACGGCTTACCATTCTTTAAATATAAAAAATACAGCTCCGACTATCATGCTAAACCCGACCAGATAATTCCATCGTAGCTCTTCCTTAAGATATACAAAAGAAAAGATGCAGAATACAACCAAGGTAACAACTTCCTGAATTGTTTTTAGCTGAGCAGCGGAGAATTGGTAATGCCCTATGCGGTTGGCGGGCACCTGAAAGCAGTATTCTGCAAAGGCAATAAACCAGCTTATGAGGATGACCTTGAACAGCGGGGATTGTTTATACTTCAGGTGGCCGTACCAGGCAATTGTCATAAATACATTAGATATAGTTAAAAGGATCACGGTTTTCATATAAACGGCTCTTTCTTTCTACAGGAGGATGTCGTAAAATTTGTTTTAAAAAAGTATATCATACATGATATACTTTCTAAAATAAACTTTTCCCAATGAATATATTTTCGGACATACATAATTCAAATAGTATAAAAAATATCCTTGTAAGGGCGCCAAACTGGATTGGCGATGCAGTGCTTTGTTTGCCCTCAATAGATGCGCTAAGGTCGGTTTATCCATCGGCTGAAATAACCGTTCTTGCAAAGCCGTGGGTAAGCCCTGTTTTTTTCAATAACCCTTTTGTGAAACGGATTATTGATTATGAAGCGTCGGGAAGACACAATGGCATTGCCGGGAAGCGGAGGTTAATTCAAGAATTAAAACAATACGGCTTTGATGCGGCTGTCCTTTTTCAAAATGCCTTTGAGGCAGCCTTGATTTCATTTCTGGCAAGAATACCGGTTAGGATTGGTTACGATAAAGACTTTAGAGGTTTGCTTCTTACGCACCCGGTGAGGTTGGATTCGGATATAAAAAAGACGCATCAGGTTTTTTATTATTTAAACATAGTGGCTGATTTGAGCAAAAGCCGTCAGCCATCAGCCTTCAGCCATCATCCAAAAATATATTTAACTGAAGAGGAGAAGGATTGGGCCAAGAACTTTCTTAATGATCAAGGCATTGGCAGTGGTATTGTTGCAGGCATGGCGCCGGGGGCAAGTTATGGACCTGCCAAAAGATGGATGCCTGACAGATTTAGGGAAGTAGCTAAAAGATTTATTCATAACTATGGGGCAAAGATTGTTTTATTTGGGGGAAAAGATGACAACGGTATCTGCAATGATCTTTTTAATGGCATTGGCCGTGAGGCCATTTTGAAAGGTTTAAATTTGGCAGGAGAGGTTGCTTTAAGAAAGAGCATTGCCCTTATAAGCAGGTGTCATTTGTTTATAACCAATGACAGCGGGCTTATGCACATTGCGGCATCACTCGGGGTCCCAACCGTTGCGATTTTTGGCTCTACAGATCCGAACCTAACCGGCCCCATTGGCGATAAAGCCGTGATTATAAAAAAGGATATTGAGTGCAGCCCATGTTTTGAAAGAGAGTGCAGATACGGGCATTATAACTGTTTTAAAATGGTTGCAGCGAATGATGTATATGAGGCGTCAGTAAGATTTATTAAGGAATTTGCAAATGCATAAAAATGCCGCAGTTTTTCTTGACAGAGATGGGACAATAAACGAAGATACAGGTTATATTGATGCACCAAAGAGGCTGGTTATTATTGATGGGGTCTTTTCCTCCATAAAGAAGCTTAATTCAAAAGGGTTCAAGGTTGTGGTTATAACCAATCAGTCGGGTGTTGCCAGGGGCTATTTTTCAAGAGAAGCCGTGGATGCTGTCAATAGAAGGCTCGAAGAAACTCTCAAGAAAGAGGGGGCATATCTTGATGGCATATATTACTGCCCTCATCATCCTGATGATGATTGCGAATGCAGAAAGCCAAAAACAGGGATGCTTGAAAAGGCAAAAAAAGATTTACATGTAGATTTGGAACAGTCTTATGTTGTGGGCGACAAGGTTTCTGATGTTGAGATTGCATATAAGATTGGAGGCAAGGGCATACTTGTTCGTACAGGCATGGGAAATGATGAAGAGAAGAAGCTTATTCATAAACCGTCTTATATTGCCGATGATCTAAAGGGCGCTGTTGAATGGATAATAAAAGATAGGAGTCAGAAGTCAGAAGTCAGGAGCCAGAGGTAATGATAGTATACACCTCCTATACGCGTCAATGTGTTCATTCTGGATTCTGAATTCTATATTCTGCATTCTCAATTATGAAGATCCTCATTGTAAAACTTTCATCCATTGGCGATGTTGTCCATACCCTTCCATGCCTCTATGCCTTGAGGACTTCATATCCGTCTGCAAAGATAGATTGGATTGTGGAAGAAGAGGCGGGCAATATTCTTATCGGCCATCCTTTCTTGAATGAGGTGTTTGTAGTCAAAAAAAATGCCTGGTTAAAAGATTTTAATAAGACGTACAATATTGCTAAAAATATCAGGGCATTGGATTATGATATCGTTCTTGATTTTCAGGGCCTTTTAAAGAGCGGGATATGGGTATTTTTGTCTAATGGCAGGAGGCGTATAGGTTTTGATAAATCCAGAGAGTTGAACTATCTCTTTTTAAATGAAAAGCTTCCTTCCTGTAATCCCGACAAGCATGCTGTTGACAGGTACCTTGATATCATAGAATATATTGGTATTCAGTACGATAAAGTTCTCTTCCCGATTCCAATTTCAGAGAATGAAAAGAAGAAAGTGTCTGGGCTGCTTAAAACAAATGCTATTTGGGAGGGAACGCCATTTATAGTAGCGAATCCTATGGCGAGGTGGGAGACCAAGCTGTGGGATACTAAAAAGTTTGCTGATCTTTGTAATGAGATAATGGACAGGTTTTCTCATAAAGTCGTTATCATAGGAGCATCGTCTGGAAAAGAGATTAAAGGGGTTGCAGCCTTGACAGGCAACAGGATAATAGATTTGACAGACAAGACTACTTTGAGAGAGCTTGCATATTTAATGAGCCTTTCAAAGATGGTCATCACAGTTGATTCAGGGCCAATGCATATTGCTGCTGCGATGGGCGTACCGGTTATTGCTCTTTTTGGGCCAACGGCGCCTTGGAGAACAGGGCCTTATGGTGAGAAACATGCTGTCATCAGAAAGGAACTGCCGTGCAGTCCATGTTTTTCCAGGGTTTGTAAAGATAAAGATGTGATGTGCATGAAGAGGATAGAAGTAGAGGATATACTGAAGGCAGTGGGAACCTGTCTGCACAAGATAAGCGGAGGATTGAGTGAATTACATCTTGCAACTTGACAAGGGCCTTTTTTATATCCTGAATACAAAAATTACAGCCTCTTTTTTAGATTTTTTTATGCCGTTTATAACTACAAAGGCAAACTTTATCAATATCATAATCTTTGCGTGGCTTATAATCTTTATCATGAGCAAATGGAAAGAGAGGAAGGCATTGATAATTGTTGTGCTGGCGGTTTTTGCGAGTGATTTTGCGACAGATATTTTGAAGAATTTTGTTCAGAGGGTCAGGCCGTGCAATGTGCTTCCTGATATACGCATTTTGGCTGGATGTACCAAGTCATTTTCTTTTCCGTCAGGCCATGCAACAAATATCTTTGCTGCAGCAGTTTATCTGTCTTATATCTATAGGAGATATGTGCCAATCTTTTTTGCCCTTTTTATCATGGCAACCCTTGTTGCGTATTCCAGGGTGTATGTTGGGGTTCACTATCCGCTGGATGTTGCGGGCGGTGCGTTAGTCGGAAGTATAGGCGCTTTGCTTGTCATAGAAATAGATAAAAGGCTTATCCCAGTGGCTGTTTTATGGTTTAATAAAATGCGCATAGAAAGGATGAAAGGATAAATATAGCGCCATGAACAAAAAAAATCTAAGCGTCATACTGAAAATAATTATAAGCGGCAGTCTTCTCTATTTTCTCTTCAGGGGCATAGATATGGATGGTTTTTTTAAGACAGTAAAGGCCGTTGACCTGAAGGCTGTAGTCTTTATAGGACTTTTATATCTTGCTACTCAAGTTACTGCTGCCTATCGCTGGTTCATTCTTCTGAAAAATAGCGTGGATATTCCGTATCCAAAACTCCTTTCCATATATTTTATAGGGATGTTCTTTAATAATTTTATGCCGAGCATGCTCGGCGGCGATCTTGCAAAGGGTTATTATCTTTATAAGATATCTGGCAAGGGAGGCGCGGCAGTTGCCTCTATATTTATGGATAGATATGCCGGCTTTACCGCGCTCATGGCTATAACCGCAGTTGCTACGGTTATAGGTTACCCGCTTGTCCAGGAAACTGTTGTACCGCTGCTGCTGGTATCTTTGATTGGCGCATATATTATTGGAAGCCTTGTCCTGTGGGTTGAAAGTTTTCATGGGTGGGCGCTTAAGATACTGGGCAAACTGAAACTCTTTGGCTTGAATGAAAAGATTGATTCTCTCTATCAATCTATTATGAGATATAAAGGTTTTTACGAAACGCTTTCCAAGGCGTTTGTACTCTCTTTGATTATTCAATCTGCTGTCATTATTAGTTATTATATACTTGCTGCAGGATTGGGCATGTCCATGCCCTTTGGGTATTTCTTCCTGCTTATCCCTCTGATTACTGCTGTTGCCATGCTTCCAATCTCTCTTGCCGGACTTGGGATAAGAGAGGGCGCATTTGTTTTTTTCTTTACAAAGGTAGGCGCAACGCAGGCTCAGGCATTGAGTCTATCACTTCTTTGGTTTTTTGTCATGGTTTTTATAAACTTGATAGGCGGTATAGAATATATAAGATTGGGGAGTGTCAATAAAGTCGGTAGCCAGAAATCAGGAGTCAGGAGTCAGAATCCAGAATAAAAACTTCTGGCTGCCGAATTCTGGATTCTGAATTCCATTCATGGGGAGGAGGCGAATATGGCAATTGATAAAGAACTACTGGACATCCTTGCATGTCCAAAGTGCAAGGGTGATATACGATTGACGGAAAAAGGCGATGGGCTGATATGCGATGTGTGCAGGCTCATATATCCTATTAAGGACGGCATTCCTGTAATGCTGATAGATGAGGCTGTGACGGCTTCGTAAAAAGTCCATCGTTCGGCTGAGTTCACGACGAAGCCTGCTGCGTTGTCGCTATGGCTTCTTCGCTCAGCATGGGGACAGATTTTAAATCTGTCCCCAGTATGCCTTGCTCGAAGCCTTGCTCCGCCTTGCATCTGGAGCTTTTTACCGCGCCGTATGTTTGAAGCTTTTCGCGATGACAGTAAGATAATTTGAATGCAAAAACTTTCCGTTACCATCATAACCCTCAACGAAGAGTCTAATATCCGCCTCTGTCTTGAAAGCGTAAAATGGGCTGATGAAATCCTTGTCTCTGATTCTGGGAGCTCTGACAAAACTGTTGAGATTTGCAAAGAATACGGCGCAAAGGTTTTTATCGACCAATGGCTGGGGTTCGGCAAACAGAAGAATTTAATTGCCGGCAGGGCTCAGAATAATTGGATTCTTAATATAGACGCCGATGAGAGGATTACACCTGATTTAAGGGCGGAAATAGAAACGGCTTTAAGCAATGGTGAATATCAAGGCTACTATATCTCGCGCAAGAATTTTTTCGGCGATACATGGATAAGGCATTGCGGCTGGCATCCTGATTATAATTTGAGATTGTATAGAAAGGACAAAGGGCGATTCAACGAGAGGGATGTGCATGAGGCGGTTCAGATAGATGCAAAGGCAGGCTACCTTAAAGCGCCGTTGGAACATTACACTTATAAAAATATAAGCGATTATCTGAGAAGAATGGACAGATATTCAACGCTTGCGGCAGAGGAGATGTTGAAAAACGGAAAAAGCGCCGGTTTATTGGATTTAACCTTTAGGCCGTGTTTTACCTTTTTCAAGATTTTTTTTCTACAAAAAGGTTTTCTGGAAGGTTATAACGGCGTTATTCTCTCGGGCCTTTATTCAGCATATACCTTTTCAAAATATGCTAAGCTCTGGGAGATGTCAGGAAAGAAATAATTGGCAGAATTTAAAGATATAAGAAAAATCCTTGTCATTAAACTTCGCCATATCGGGGATGTCCTGCTCACAACTCCTGCCATAAGGGCATTAAAAAATACTTTTCCCCATGCTTGCATAACGGCATTAGTAAATTTAGGGACAGAGGATGTGTTGACAGGCAATCCGCTTATTCATGAAATTTTTACATTGGATAGGTCTGTGCTTAACTACAGGGGTCAGGGGTCAGGGGTCAGGGGTCAGGAAAATCTATACTCCAAGCGATTTTTTTTAAATAGAATCAGGTATGAGCTTTCTTTCGTAAAGAAAATAAGGGAGAGACATTTTGATATGGCAGTGGATTTAACAGGCGGTGACAGGCCGGCATTGTATTCATTTTTGAGCGGGGCAAGGTATCGTATAGGTTATGAGCAAGCCGAAGGTTTTGCCGGCAAAAGATTTTTATATACGCACAGGTTTAACATTGATAGGGATAGGCATACTGTTCTACAAAATTTGGAACTTTTGAGTAAAACGGGCATTCAGCCTTCAGCCGAAAGTCAAAGGCCTTTAGCTGTTGATTTTTATATTTCAAAACACGATGAAGATTGGCTAAACAATGTCTTAATGCAGAGGGGAATAAAAGAGAAAGATATTATTGTCCATATCCATCCCACCTCACGCTGGTTTTTTAAATGTTGGAAAGATGAGTATATGGCTGATGTCATTGACCGTGTTCAGAAAAAGTATGGCGCAAATGTTTTTATGACCTGCAGTCCTGATGAAAGAGAGATGGATAAGGCAAACAGAATTATTGAACTTGCCAAAAACAAACCCATTGCGTTTATTGGGGATATAACCCTTAAAAAACTTGGGGCAATTTCGAAAAGGGCAAAACTGTTTTTTGGGGTGGATTCAGCGCCAATGCATATTGCTGCTGTTGTCGGCACGCCCGTCGTGGCGCTCTTTGGTCCATCTGGGGCATTCCAGTGGGGGCCGTGGGATAATAGCTACAGGGGGCAAGGGGCAAGGGGCAAGGGGCAAGAAGAACCTTATCAAGAAAGAAATGGCGTGCAGACATTTGGAAGGCACACGGTGATTCAAAGGGATTGGGAGTGCATACCATGCGGCAAAGACGGCTGCGACGGAAGCAAGATAAGCGATTGTCTTGAAGATATTGGCGTTGATGAGGTAATGGCGGTAGTGGGAAAATATCTGGGCGGGCCCCCGATAGAATCATTCGGGGACAGGTCTTATTAGCCGTGTCTTTTACCATACTGCACACAGAATCATCAAAAGGATGGGGCGGCCAGGAAAACAGGACACTTCAGGAATCTATCGGTCTGAGGAAACGCGGAGTTAAGGTAATTATTCTCTGCCAGCCGGACAGCGCGCTTGGCAAAATAGCTCTATCAGAAGGAATTGAAGTCAGGACATGCAGGATGAGAAAAAGCTATGACCTATTCGCCGTAAAATATATTCTCAATCTGATAAAAACTGAAAATATAGATGTAATAAGCGCCCACAGCGGCAGGGACAGCCTTCTTGCCGGCATAGCCGGAAGGTTTTCACGCAGCAAGCCTCTGATTGTGAGAACGCGGCACATTGCATTGCCCATAACATCAAGGCTTACCTATAGCCTTCTTCCGCATAAGGTTGTTACCACAAGCGAGTATGTAAGACATTATCTAATATCAGCAGGGATTTCTTCAAACAAGGTAATAGCCATTCCATCCGGCATTGATATTGATCAGTTCGATTCCGGCAAGACCGTAGCTACTCTCAAAACTGAACTTGGGCTAAAGGCAGATATTCCGCTTATTGGCACGATAGCTATCCTGAGGTATAAAAAAGGGTATCATATCCTGCTGGATGCAATTCCGTTGGTTCTTGAAAAAAATCCTGACGCTGTTTTTGCCTTTGTAGGAGATGGGCCGCAAAAAGAGAATATCGTGAACAAAATAAAAAGCCTTGGGTTATCGAACAGGATTTTTATGCTCGGTATGAGGAAGGATATGCCCAACATTCTGAAATCTATAGATCTGTTTGTGCTTCCAACTTTGCAGGAATCGTTGGCCCAATCGCTGCTTCAGGCAATGGCAATGGGAAAACCTGTAGTGGGAACAAAAGTGGGAGGCATGGGAGAGGCCTTGAAAGATGGGATAAATGGTTATTTGGTAGAGCCGGGGAATCCTTCCGCGCTTGCTGAAGCTATTATTAAGTTGCTGCAGGATAGGGATAAGGCGCGCATCATGGGCGGGGAAGGAGAAAAGATTGTGAGGCGGAATTATACGGTAGAAAAGATGTGCGAGGATATGTATGCCCTTTATGCATCTATGATAAAAGCGAGAAAGGAGGCGAATATCAAAACATGAGAAAAATATTGGTTACCGGCGCGGCGGGTTTTATCGGATTTCATTTGTGCAAAAAATTTATGGAGCAAGGCGGCGAGGTTGTGGGCATAGACAATCTGAATGAGTATTATGATGTCAAGCTGAAACTGAGCAGGCTTAAACAAATTCAAGGCAAACAAAATTTTGTCTTTTTTAAGCTGGATATTACGGATAGAGAAGGCATTCAAAATCTTTTTGCCAAGGAAAAATTTGATATTGTGGTGAATATGGCGGCGCAGGCCGGCGTAAGATACTCTCTCATAAATCCATATGCCTATATAGACAGCAACATAAACGGCTTTCTCCATATACTTGAAGGGTGCAGACATAATCAGGTTAAACACCTTGTTTTTGCTTCGTCAAGCTCTGTTTATGGCGCAAATACAAAGATGCCATTTTCAGTCCACCACAATGTAGACCACCCAGTCTCCCTGTATGCAGCAACAAAAAAAGCAAATGAGCTCATGGCTCATACTTACTCAAGCCTGTTCAAAATACCCTGCACAGGGTTGAGATTTTTTACGGTGTACGGGCCGTGGGGGCGTCCTGATATGTCGCTGTTCGTTTTCACAAAGTCTATAATAGAGGGAAAGCCGATAAAGGTTTTCAATTACGGAAATATGA
>JACPZB010000026.1 GCA_016195725.1 Deltaproteobacteria bacterium
GGATAACGGATCTCAACTGCATAATCTGTCAGGTAATCTACCTCGGTCAACTCCTCGTTAAACGATTTATCCACAGTAGAACAAAGATTTAACAAAGCTATTATACTATGTGTCTTCGTAAATTCAATCTGATGCTTAACCAAAAAAGCCTTCAAATATTTCTCTGCCGCCTGCTGACAATGAAAACTTACGGTATCTGTAATAACGATTTCTGCTTCTAAACCCTGTTTAGCGGTAAGCAAATCCCTTTCCGCTATTCCTATCCACTTGCTAACCAATCCATCTATTACTTCTTTTTTAACCATAAAGAACTTTGCCGTATTTGTTGGCTGCGTATACCACAGTCCCAATCACGTCTTTATACATCTCAAACTCATTACTGCTCTTCACGACAACATCTACAGGTACTGTTACGTTTTTCAGATAGCTCCTTACAACGCGGTTTCTCTTAATTGCCGGCATTTCATCGTCCTTAACTACGAGCAAATCTATATCGCTGTCCCTTGTAGGATTTCCGCAAGCATAAGAGCCGAACAGGATTATCTTTTTAGGATGGTATCCTTTGATAATTGCGTTAATTACCTGATTTATTTGTTCATTGGTTATCATGGTTTTATTAACTGCCTCCGAAAATACAGTTGCAAGTTTCAAGTTGCAAGATTCAAGTTCTCAGTCTTTACTTGCAACTTGCCGCTTGCATCTTTCAACTTTTTTACAACCCTTTCTCTGCTATCATCTTAACTAAATCCTTCATCCTGCACGAAAATCCCCATTCATTGTCATACCATGAGAAAACCTTTACCATCCTCTTTCCGATGACCTTGGTTAATTTTGCGTCAAAGATGGAAGAGTGCGGGTTGCCTTTGAAATCAACAGATACCAGTTCCTCATCGCAGTATTGCAATATCCCCTTCAACTTTCCATCCGCAGCCTTCTTCACAACATTGTTTACATCCACATCCGTAACATCTTTTTCAAGTTCTGCGGTTAAATCCACAAGAGACACCGTAGGCACAGGCACCCTGACTGCGATCCCGTCAAGCTTTCCCTTTAATTCAGGGATGACAAGAGATACCGCCTTGGCAGCGCCGGTGGTTGTCGGAATCATGGAAAGGGCCGCTGCCCTTGCCCGCCTCAAATCCTTGTGCGGCAGGTCTAAAATCTTCTGGTCGTTTGTGTAGGCATGAATTGTTGTCATAAGTCCCCGTACAATCCCGAACTCATCCAACAGCACCTTTGCAACAGGCGCAAGGCAGTTGGTTGTGCAGGATGCGTTGGAAATAACATGATGCTTGTTTGCATCATACTTGTCATGATTCACGCCCATGCAGATAGTCAAATCCTCATTCTTCGCAGGCGCGGAGATAATCACCTTTTTTGCGCCTGCTGTTATATGTGCTGCCGCCTTTTCCTTGTCCGTAAAAAGACCTGTGCATTCCAGCACAACATCTATCTTCAAATCCTTCCACGGAAGCTGGGCAGGATCTTTTATGGCCGAAATCTTTATCTCTTTGCCGTTCACCACAATGGCATTGTCTTTGGCCTTTATATCCGCATCGCAGATTCCGAACACAGAATCATATTTAAGGAGGTGTGCAAGGGTTTTGGCATCCGTAACATCATTTATTGCAACAAAATCCAAGTTTTTTTCATTGAGCGATGCCCTCAGGACATTCCTTCCAATCCGTCCGAAACCATTGATTGCTATCCTTACAGCCATTCTTACGCCTCCTGTGATAACCCATTTCCTTTTCCCCTTGCGGGGCAGGTTTGAAACCTGCTCCCGCAAGGCAGGGTGGGGGTCATTCTTTCATACCAGCACCTTTATAAAAGACAAAAGACTCAGATATTATAATTATTCATCGCCAAAAGGCAAGATTTTTTTGTAATTAAGGGTAAATTTTAAATGAAAAATCGAAGATACACCAAACGATAGCTGGTGTGAAGAACTCCATCATAAATGGCGTGGTTCTTCAAATATAAGATTGTGCTGATTTTCTAAGCTCCCTTAGCAGTGCAGTAGTGGTTTTTAGCGATATCTGCCCAGGTGCCGAAGATTTTGTAACCGAGCAGTATGTTAATAAAGAACCGAGCATTGGAAAAAGTATCCGCGATACACCCCCGAGCCTTCCCATTGCAATGGTAATTATCTCGTTATGAGATGTAGTTAAAGATGCAAGCATCGCAATATCTTTCCTATCCTTTGCAAAAGTTGCTATCTTAACTATATCTCCGCCTGCTTTTTTGCTATTTCGTATAATTGCCTCAAGCCTTTTTTGTTCAGGCGTGTTTTTAAAATTATGGTAGGAGATAATTACCTTTTTATGAGACTTATGAGCTTTATTTATTACATCCTTTAATATTTTCTTTGATCCCAGTTCAATATCAACCGCATTGACAAGCGGTATTATATCCTCAAACAATGCAAGCCTTTCCCTATCTTCTATATCGGTATTTCCCCCTTCTGCCTTGCTTCTTATGGTTGCTATTATAGGAATGTCTTTGGTTTGAATATCTTTTAAGATTTTTTGAACATATGCGGCATCCTGCCTTTTAAAACAATCTATCCTGAGTTCTAAAAGGTCTGCCCCGTTTCTTTTGGCTTGAGCTATTGCCTTCTTATCTTCGCCATCCATTATAACAGCAGCTATTCTTGGGATATTTCCAAGTTTGACTTTGCCGATATTCATTAACATATCCTATGCGGCGCTTCCAAAAGTCTTTTACCAATACTCTAAAGAGAGGTAAAAAGTCAAGTTTTAAAAATAGTCTTATTTGATTAAAATCCCCGCATATCCCACCACATGGGCGTAATCGCCGCTTGTATCGCCTGAAGTCGCATAGCCAACAAGCTCAGTCTTTTTTGCCCCGAGTTCTTTGGCCGCTATAAGGGCTATGGTGGCGGGTATTATGCCGCACATGCTTATGTCTTCTTTAGACACTGTTTCCATAAGCCCTTTTGGATTTAGCGCAATGATTTTATCTATTGCCTTTTTATCCTTTTTCCTTGTTGCAGCATCTGATTCATAGTGATTCATATCTGAACTTACAGCAATTAAAACCTTATCCTTCCCCGATAGAGACATTCGGGGACAAGTATATTTGCGGATTGCATGTGCAACAGCCTTTCCTACTTCTTCACATTCCTTATAGCCAAGATACATAATAGTTACAGGAACTATGCTGGCCTTTGGGTTGAAATGATGGATGAATGGTAATTGGACTTCAAGTGAATGTTCTCTTAGATGGGCTGTAGAGTCGTCTGAAAATGTATGAGATTCTTCAATCAGGAGATGTGCCAGCTCTTGATTTATTGCCACTTTGCCAAAGGGTATCTCCCACTCACCGCTTGACATTATTGCCGCCCTCTCACCAAGTCCTGTGTGATTCGGGCCGAGCAGTATAATATTGTCTGGTATCCGCACTCTGGAATATAGAGAGCCAGCCACCTTTCCAGAGTATATATAACCTGCATGCGGTGCAATGATAGCAAAGGCATCTTCCTTTGAGACATTTTCCTTTACCAATGATTCTACGGTTTTTTTGAGCGCCGCAGATTCACCAGGATAGAATTGGTTTGCTACCGCAGGCTTCCTAAGCATTGTTCTTCACCGCTCTTGCTTTAATTCTTGCCGGTAACTGTTTTAAAACTTGCTAAATTCTATCAGAAACATACCACGATGTCTATTCTATAATATAAACAAGCAAGCTGCCCTTGACCGTTTAGCCTTCTCTGCTACACTCTAATACTACATTAAGAATGATAATTATGCTGATAGAAAGAGAACGCAAGGTTTATCCTGGTACGGGGAGCGAATTGTTTCATGGAAAGGAAAAAGGGTAGCAGTCAATACTTAACTTTCTGATGTCTTTAGAATTTTATTTTGTCTATAATTACTTTAGACAGCCTTCGAGCTTAAGAATTTCTTTTCTGTTTACTTATCCTTAAAAACCGCCTCCCTCTTCTCTAAAAATGCCTTAATACCCTCTTCCTTATCTTCTGTAGCGCAAACCTTACCAAAGAGTTTATCCTCTCTTTCTATGCCATATATAGCGTGAAGACAGGTATTTGTAGCTATTTTCCCCTTGTTTGCAATCGTACCGCCAATAATCTTTGCCTGATCCATCAACTTTTCTAAGCCTACTACTTTATTTACAAGACCGAGGGCAAGGGCCTCTTTGGCTGTAATCTTATCCCCCGTGAGTATAAGCTCTACAGCCTTTGACCTTCCTATAAGTTTTGGAAGCCGCTGTGTTCCGCCAAAGCCAGGTATGATGCCAAGATTTATCTCAGGCTGGGAGAACCATGAATTCTCAGACGCAATCCTTATGTGGCAGGCCATAGCAAGCTCATTGCCACCGCCAACACAAGCGCCATTGATGGCGGCAATTACCGGAATGGCTGACCTCTCAATTGCGCTCATTAACTCCTGCCCATTTTTGGCAAATGCCTCGCCGTCTTTGCTTGTTTTTATAGCAGCCAATTCCTTTATATCAGCGCCTGCACAGAAGGTTCTACCTCCGCCAGTTATAATAATAATTTTTATAGTATCTTGCTTATTCAAATCTATAAACACAGTCTTTAGTTTTGCTATAAGCTCTTTAGATAGTGCATTTACAGGCGGATTGTTAATTATAAGTGTAGTGAGGTTATCCTCTACCTCTATATCCAGCAGTTCATTGTCTCCCATGCAGGCAAGTATAGCAAATTCAACACAGCTTGACAATCATCAGTCAAGTATGTAATCATTTTCGGAGTGTTTAAAAGCAATTTGTTTTCGCATAGGGAAACATACAGCAGATAAATCTTATACAAAGGAAAGGGGTTTTATAAAATGATTGCAGCAACACAACTGAGAGTAGGCATGACAATACTGTATAACGGAGAACCGCATAGAGTAACAAATGTTCAACACATAACGCCAGGCAACTGGCGTGGCATGGTCCAGACAAAATTAAAGAATCTTAAAACAGGTTCAACGGCTGAAAACCGCTTCCGTTCTGAAGACAAACTGGAAAAGGCGCATCTTGAACAGCATGAGATGGAATACCTTTACAACAGCGGAACAGATTATTATTTTATGAATACAGAAAACTATGAACAGGTTTTACTTTCTTCAGAAGAGCTTGGCGGCAATGTTTATTACCTTATTTCGAATGTAAGATTTATGGTTGATTTTTATGAAGGTAGAGCTGTCGGCATAGAGCCGCCCCAGGTTGTTGAACTTAAGGTTGTAGATACGGCGCCAAACCTTAAGGGAGCAACTGTTACAAATACCTTAAAGCCTGCAACCCTGGAGACAGGACTTATTGTTAATGTCCCTGCATTCATTGATGTTGGTGAAAAAATACGGATAGATACAACAGAGGGCAAATACATAGAACGAGCAAAATAAACCAAGACAACATAAACCCGGTCAACACTGCAAAGGCCCAAACCTGACATAAGGTTTGGGCCTTTCTTTTTCCAGCATTCGCCCCGTTAGAAGTTTGCTATTTTACAAATATATGCTAAATCATTGTTTAGAAATTTCGGCAAGAAGATTTCTAACGGCGTTTGCAACATTAAAAGTAAAGTGCTACATTTTTAGTATGATTACAGAAGAAAGATTAAAAGACCTCCCCCAGTTCCCCGGCATATACATAATGAAGGGGAATAAGGGCGAGATATTATACATCGGCAAGGCAAAGAATATCAGAAACAGGGTTCGCTCCTATTTTCGGGAAATGGCAGACACAAGACTGGGGACAGATTTCAAATCTGTCCCCAGTCTTGCCTCAAAGATTTCCGACATAGATTGCATTATTACCACCAACGAAAAAGAGGCCCTCATACTTGAAGACACCCTTCTCAAAAAATATAAACCCAGATACAATATCCGCCTGAAAGATGATAAGACCTATGTAAGCATAAAGCTCGCATTGACAGAGAAATTCCCGAGGATTCTCATAACAAGGCAGATTAAAAAGGATGGAAGCCGTTCCCCGCTTAAGCCTGCCCCCGCATGCTTTAAGCGGGGGGCCTGCGGGGACAAGTATTTTGGCCCATACGCATCTGCACAGAAGGCAAGGGAAACTGTTAGATTCATCCGACGCATCTTCCCTCTCTGCTCATGCAGTTTATCAGAATTTGTAAATCGGATAAGGCCATGCATAGATTATCAGCTCGGCATATGTTCAGCGCCATGCGTAAATCTCATTTCTGTGACAGATTACAGGAAACTGGCAGACAAAACTATTATGTTTTTAGAGGGTAAAAACAGGGAGCTCCTCTCTGAGCTTAAGGCCAGTATGATGGAGGCATCCAGTGCCTTTGAGTTTGAAAAGGCTGCAAAGGTAAGGGACCAGATTAAGGCTATAGAGGCGACATTGGAAGAACAAAAGGTCGTCTCTCCAGAAAAGATTGACCGAGATATATTTGCGCACACTACTGCAGATGAATCCCTATTGATTCAGGCCCTCTTTGTAAGAGATGGCAGAGTGAGTGGGGCAAGAGATTTTTATTTCAAGAATCAAGAATTCCCTCGGGGCGGGACGGCAAAGCCTTTCTGGGGGCGGAGGCGCAGCCGCAGCATTTGGCTGGAAGAGGCAATCTCTTCATTTCTCTCTCAATATTACAGCGGAGACAGATTTATTCCAGATGAAGTAATTGTTTCTCTTGCCATAGAAGATAAAGAGGCAATTGAAGGCTGGCTTACTGGGAAAAAGGGTAAAAGGATAAAAATTTTCTCCCCAATAAAAGGAGACAGATTAAAGCTTCTGAAAATGGCAGAGGCAAATGCAAAAGAGGCCATCAAAAGAAGACAAGCAATACTTGAAGGAAAGCAGACACTGTTAGAGGGGCTGAAAAAGAGACTGCGCTTAAAAAGAATTCCAAAGATGATTGAAGCGTTCGATATATCCAATATAGGCGGGAAGATGGCAGTAGGCGCCATGGCGACCTTTGAAGGCGGAAAGCCGAATAAAGAAAGATACCGTCTTTACAGAATACAGGGCAAAGAAGAGCCGGACGATTATGGAATGATGAGAGAGGTTCTCTCAAGGCGGTATAAAAAGCCTGCCCCTGCAGGTTTCGAGCAGGGGGCAATTGAAGAAGCGGGGCTTCCAGACCTGATCCTTGTAGACGGCGGCAGGGGTCAGATGAACATTGCAGTAAATGTTCTCCGGGAATTGGGAATAGAGGGGGTTGATATTGCGGCTATTGCAAAAGAACACCCCCCTCTCTCCCCCCTTAATAAGGGGGGAATTAAAGGGGGGATTTCAGGGGAAAAGGTATATCTTCCTCATGTGAAAGACCCTATAATCCTGAAACAAGGCTCACCTCCTGACCTTTTCATCAGGAGGGTAAGGGATGAGGTTCACAGATTCGCCATCAGTTATCATAAAAAATTGAGAGGAAAGATAAAGTCGATACTAGATGTGATACCTGGCATTGGCAAAGCAAAAAGGAATATGCTGCTTAAGCGCTTTGGCAGTATTGAAAATATAAAAGAGGCGGCTGCGGAAGATATTGCAAAAATTCCAGGAATTACCACGAGTCTGGCAGAAGTGATAAAAAGCGCATTACAACAAAACAATGGATAGACAATCTCATGCTTTTTCCTTGTTTCGCAGCAGCCAACCGCTTGTCCCTGTTACTCTATTCTTTATCCTCGGTATTGTTGCCGGCTCTTATCAATTCTTGAATAACGAACTTGCCTTCCCGCTTCTCCTCGTAGCGCTGCTCCTTTCTGCGCTCGGCATTGCACAAAAGCGGAGATTCAATCTTTTGCTCATCTGCGCCATGTTCTTTCTGCTCGGCGCGATCCTTGCCGGACAAGCAATGAATCCGAACCTCCCTAACCATCACATTAAGAAAGTTGCAGAAGAAAAACAGCTCATACGTTCCGGTAAAGATGCACCTGGCTTCGGCATTGAAGGGGTCTTAGCTAATGCCTCTGAAAGGTTTCCTGACAAGACAAGGCTTTATGTAGATGCGGAAAAGGTTTTCATTCCTTCCCCGATTAAAGATTTCGGGGACAAGGTTACAGGAAAGATTCTCATTACCGTTGGAAGTCCATCAGTGAAAGTTAAATACGGCGACAGGATACGATTTATTGCAAAACTCCGCATGCCGAGAAACTTTGGCAATCCAGGCGAGTTTGACCACGCTGGCAATCTCGCACGGGAGGGCATATATGTTACGGGGCATGTTGAATCGGAAAGATGGATTGCTGTTCTTGCCAGCGAGCAAAAATGGGGCTTAAAGATAGCAATTGAACAGATAAGGGATAGGATAAGAGAATTTATTGACAATTCGGGGGTAAAAAACGCTGCTGTTATCAAGGCCCTTATCCTCGGCGAAAAAGGGGAGATTTCGAAAAATATAAAAGACAGTTTTAGCGCCACGGGTACTGCCCATATTCTCGCCATATCAGGGCTTCATATAGGTATCATAGCGTTTGTTTCATACTGGATAATATTAAAGATATTGAAACAGTCAGAGAGGTTTATGCTTGCCTTTGATATAAGAAAAATAGCCGCTGCCTCAAGTGTAACCTCTCTGCTTCTCTACGGCGCTATCGCCGGCTTTTCCGTGTCAACCCAGAGGGCTGTAATCATGGTGCTTGTCTTTATCCTGTCGGTCATTATTGACAGGGAACGGAATCTTTACAATACCCTTGCTGCTGCGGCATTTGTTATCCTGATTATATCTCCACTTGCTATTTATGATATCTCATTCCAATTATCATTCATATCTGTCCTTGCCATCATATATCTGGCGCAAAGGTTTCAATCATTATGGAGAAACCACAAAGAACCAGAACTTATTGAAAATAGACTGCTTAATATCATCAAAAGTTATCTCCTAAATCCCCTTGCTGTATCCATCGCAGCATCCCTCGGCACAGCGCCGTTTATCGCATGGCATTTTCATAGGGTTTCCATTATCGGTATTTTGGCAAATATCATCGCCGTCCCGCTCATGGGTTTTATAGCAGTGCCGCTTGGTCTCGTATCTGGGTTAATCTCTTTCTTAAGCCAGCCATTTGCTTATATAATCCTCAAATGCGCAGATATTGCCCTGGATATTTCCATATGGATTGTGGGACTATTTGCCCAACTGCCGTATTCTTCCGCCTTTACAACAACGCCGACAATCCTTGAAGTAATTCTATTTTATCTTGTAATAATCTGCATTGCAGAGTTTAATAGGGCAAAAATATTTAGATACAGCCTTCCTCTCGTGCTGCTTATCTTCATTGGCGATTATTCCTTCTGGTATTGCCGCCTCAATTATAACCCAAATCTAACAGTTACATTTATAAGCGTTGGTCAGGGAGATTCTGCGCTGGTGGAATTTCCATACGGCAAGAGGATGCTCATAGACGGCGGAGGTTTTTACAGCCATGATTTTGATGTCGGCGAAAGGATTATTGCGCCGTTTCTCTGGAAAAACAAGATAAACAAGATTGATTACATCATCTTAAGCCATCCTCAGGCAGACCATATGAAGGGCTTAAAATTCATAATAGAGAGATTTCATGTGAAGGAGTTCAGATGGAACGGTGAAATCAGCAGCGATAAAGCATACAAAGAGTTAGTAAGTGTAATGGACAGAAATATTATACAACGATTTATTGCAAATACATTTACTCCGGCATTAGATATAAATGGTGTAAATATTAAGTTTTTAAACCCTCCCCCTGACAGTCATCTTGATACAAATAATAACTCACTGATAGCGAGGCTTGCGTATAAAGATGTAAGCTTCCTCTTTGCAGGCGATGTTGAAGATGTTGGCGAAACTGCTATGCTTAAGCGAGGCGAAAAGATTGAAGCTACTGTGTTAAAAGTTCCTCATCACGGAAGCCGAACATCATCCAGCATAGATTTTTTAAACAAGGTCAACCCCAAACTTGCAGTTGCATCGGTCGGCTATCTGAACCCCTTTAGCTTTCCACATCCTGAAATAGTAAAAAGATATAACGACTTTAAGATACTGTTTTTAAGGACTGACAGGGATGGCGCTGTAACTGTAAAAACAAATGGTTTAGATATAAAGGTCAATACGGCAAGACAATAAACTATATAGTGCTTTGCAACTTTTGAAAGGTGATATATAATTAGTCAGGCTAATCCTATGATAGAAAAATTTAGAAAAGAAAAAGACTCTCTCGGTGAAAAGGATGTGTCAATGTATGCCTATTACGGCATCCAGACTGCAAGGGCAATGGAGAATTTTCCCATAAGCGGCATACTTCCCAAAAAACAATTTATAACAGCTACCGCAATGGTAAAGAGGGCCGCTGCCATTGCCAATATGGCGACAGGCAGCCTTAAGAGAAGGATTGGCAGCGCTATTGTCAGGGCAGCAGACGAGATTATTCAGGGGAGACTTCACGGTGAGTTTGTTGTGGATGTTTATCAGGCAGGCGCAGGCACATCCCACAATATGAATGCAAATGAGGTCATTGCAAACAGGGCCATCGAAATACTGGACGGCAAAAAAGGCGATTATAAGGTTGTCCATCCCAATGACCATGTAAACATGTCCCAATCAACCAATGATACTGTCCCGACGAGCATGAGGATTGCCGCACTATTTTTGACATCCCGCTTGCTTATAGAATTAAAATCCATGGAAAAGGCGCTTGCAGCAAAGGCAAAGGAGTTTGACAGTGTTATCAAATCTGCGAGGACACACCTTCAGGATGCTGTGCCCATAAGGCTTGGACAGGAGTTTAAGGCTTATGCCGAAACAATCTCAAAGGCAATAAAGAGGATTGAAAATGCAGCAGACGGCTTAAAAGAACTCGGCCTCGGCGCCACAGCAGCAGGCACAGGCATAAATACGCACCCGGCATACAGAAAATATGTGATAAAGGCTTTGAAAGATATTACAGGGATCAAAGATTTAAGACCCGCTGACGATATGCTTGAGGCGATCAACAGCATGGCCGATTTTGTAAACATGTCGGCAGCACTGCGGGGGCTTGCCATAGAGCTTATCAGGATTGCAAATGATTTACGACTTTTAAGCTCCGGGCCAAGAACCGGATTTGCTGAAATTATTCTCCCTCCTGTCCAACCCGGCTCATCCATCATGCCCGGCAAGGTAAATCCGGTTATGGCTGAGATGCTGAACATGGTCTGTTTTCAGGTCATCGGCAATGATCTCACAATCGCAATGGCTTCTCAAGCAGGACAACTGGAACTCAATGTGATGATGCCTGTGATAAACTACAATCTTCTTCAATCTCTGGAAATTCTAAAAAATGCCGTAAAGGCTTTTACTGAGAGATGTGTGAAGGGGATAAAGCCTGATAGAATAAGATGTAAAGAAATGGCAGAAAAGAGCGTCGGCCTTGCCACGGTTTTAAATCCGTTTATCGGCTACGAAAAGGCAGCCGCTGTTGTAAAAGAGGCCGTTGCAAGGGGAAAAACTATAAGAGAGATAGTCCTCGAAAAAGGGATTCTCTCTAAAAAAGAAATTGATAAAATCCTTGACCCTATGGCAATGACAAGGCCGAGGAATATAAGAGGAAAGAATAAAGTGTCATAGAGTCAATGTGTCAAAGGGACATATCCTTCAATGCTCCACCACCCTCACCTTCAGCAAAAATCAGTTTTATGATTATCAAAAAAAATATAAATGTCATCTGCAAAGTGTTATACTTTTGTTGGATTGTTTTCAACTATTAACGAACAGGCTGTTGAAAAACTCACTTTCCGGTCATTACGAACAAAGCGAAGCAATCCCAACCTTGAGATTGCTTCGGGATAGCGCCATCGCAATGACAACTTTTTTGTCGTTCACTATAACTAACACTGATTTTTTAACATTTAAATCCATGACTAAACGCTACAGCCCCATTTCCGATTTTTTGAAGAATAAATTCGGCTGCAAGGTCTTCAAGGTCTCTCTGAATGCAGGGCTAACCTGTCCTAACAGAGACGGAACAAAAGGCATAGGCGGCTGTATCTATTGCAAACCGGAAACCTTGATGCCTCTGAATTACCATTATGAAAACAATCCCCCCTTGTCCCCCTTTAACAAAGGGGGGATGATGGGGGGATTTTTAGACGATATGAAAATCAGAGAGCAGCTTTATGATGGTATAGCATATATCAGGAAGCGGCATAAGGCAGAGAAATTCATCTCCTACTTTCAGATAAACACAAATACCTACGCACCTGTTTCGGCATTAGAAAAGATTTACCAAGAAGGGATTGACCACCCTGATGTTGTTGGTATAGCTGTCTCAACAAGGCCTGATTGCGTAGATGATAATATATTAGACCTTCTTCAAAATCTATCTAAAGAAAAATTCCTCTGGCTTGAGCTTGGGCTTCAGTCATCTCATAATAAAATGCTTAAGCTTATAAACAGGTGTCACACAGTTGAAAATTTTACCGATGCTGTTAAGAGGGCAACAGAAAGAAAAATTCCTGTCTGCAGCCATGTAATCCTCGGCCTTCCCGGCGAAACCAGAGAAGATATGCTTGCAACCGCAAGATTTTTGTCCAATCTTGGAATCTGGGGAATAAAACTGCATCACATCCATATCCACAAAGGCACTAAGCTTGAAGAAATGTACAAAAAAGGAAAGTTTAGGCCTCTAGGGCTTGATGAATATGCCGATTTAGTGGTAAAATTTTTACAAGAGATTCCGGAAGACATCATCATACACAGACTTTGCGGCGACACTTCAAGAAGATTTTTGGTTGCCCCTGATTGGAGCGTAAATAAATTTTTAATATTAGATAAGATTCATAGGCTGATGGAAGAAAGGGATACCTATCAAGGAAAACAGAGGATAAAAGAAAGAAGAAACAACCTATGCCAACCGTAGAAGATATACAACAAGAAGATAAAAATCTGAGATACCTAAAGCATATGGTTAATTTTAATATGGCCCTGATAGCACAGACAGATATGACAATTGAAGATGCATTACAGATAGTGGCGTCTGTTAAGGAATTTGCTGTAAGGCTCTTTCCTGAAAAAGACTACGTCTTTGATATGGTCTATGGGCCACGGTTTAAGAGGCTCATCAATGAGAAATATGGGCTGCATTAGCCACAAAAATACAGTTGCATTTTTTGGGTTAGCCAATCTTCACCCGCCAAATAGTTCCTTTTGGAGTATCTTCAAGGAGAATGCCATTTTCTTCCAATTTCTTTCTTATCTTATCACCCTTTTTAAAATCTCGATTTTTTCTTGCCTCTGCCCTTTGGGCAATAAGTTTCTCTATCTCATCTGCCGGAATCGGACTGCGGGCTCTCCTTTCCTGAAAATATTCCTGCGCCGTCCTGTTAAAGACACCGAGTATGCCAGCCATCTCTTTAAAACCCGTCCTGATTCTTGGCAACATCTTTTGAAACTCATCGTCAATACCCCATTTGCCAGCGTTGTCCATCAGACGATTTGCTTCATTTACCCTTTCAAATATAAAACCTTTTACAGCGGCTGTATTAAAGTCATCATCCATAGCGTTGATGTAAGGCTGGATGTAATTCTGTTTTTTCTCTGTGTTTACAGCGCCTCTTACAACATCCGGCCAACCCCTTTCCATTCTCTCTATAGTTTCATAGAATCTATCCAGTTCTGCCTCAGCACTGCGAAGCGACTCCTGAGAATAATCTATGGGCGACCTATAATGGCTTGACAGGAGGAAAAGCCTTATAGCCTCGGATGAATAATTTTTTAATGCATCTTTTATTGTCAGGATATTTCCCAATGACTTGCTCATCTTCTCTTTTTCAATATTTACAAAACCATTATGCAGCCAATATCTCACAAAGGGCTGCTTGCCTGTCGCGGCTTCGGACTGAGCAATTTCATTTTCGTGGTGCGGAAATATCAAATCTTTTCCTCCGCCATGAATATCTATTGTCTCGCCAAGGAATTTCTGGCTCATGGCAGAACATTCAATGTGCCAGCCCGGCCTGCCTTCACCCCACGGGCTTGGCCATGACGGTTCGCCGGGTTTGCTCGACTTCCAGAGGGCAAAGTCCAGAGGGTCTTCCTTTCTCTCATCCACCTCAACCCTTGCGCCTGCCTCAAGCTCTTCTATATTTTTTCCTGACAATTTGCCGTAGCCTTCGAACTTTCTCACAGAATAATAAACATCGCCGTCAAGTACATAGGCAAAACCCTTGTCAATCAATGTCTGAATGACCTCTAACATCTTTTCTATTGTCTCTGTCGCCTTTGGACACTCAGTTGGAATCGCTACGCCAAGAGCTTTCATATCCTCATCAAATGCCTTGATGTATCTCTCTGAAATTTCATTCCAAGGAACACCATCCTTGTTTGCCCTGTTTATGATTTTGTCATCAATGTCTGTATAGTTCCTTGTATATTTAACATTATAACCCATGTATTTAAGGTAGCGGTAAACCACATCAAAGACTACAGCGCTCCTGGCGTGCCCAATATGGCTTAAATCATATACCGTAGGGCCGCAGACATACATCGTGACCTCATTGCCTTTAAGCGGCTTAAACTCTTCTTTTTGTCGTGTAAGTGAATTATAGATTCGTAAAGACATTCAATATCCCCTCTCAATCTGATCTGAAAAATTAAACTCCTTTATAAACAATGCCGGTACAACATTTGCTCCCACATTACTCCATGGTGTTGGGAATGCCTCTCTTTCGCTGGATATTGCTTCAACTCTTGAAAACGCCTCCAGTATTGACTCGGTAAATCTCATATCTTCAAGCGGATATTTTATCTTTCCGTCTTCAATATAAAATGCCCCATCCCTTGTCATGCCTGTCATTGATGCAGTCTTTGTATCCAAAAGACCGTTTACATAGTGGAATCTTGTTACAATGACGCCTCTTTCAACCATTGATACCATCTGGTCAAGACTATGATTACCCTCTTTTATAAAAACATTTGATGGAAATGGTCCTTCAATATCCTCTATTATCAGTGCGTGGCCTGTTGTTTTTTTCCTGCATCTTCTTGCAAGCAGTGTATCATAGGCAACCTCTTTTGCCACACCATTCTTTATAATATCTAACCTTCTCTTTCTTACACCTTCGAAATCAAATGGCACGGGAAAGCCGCAAGTATCGGCTCCATCATCGTATATTGTTATTTTTTTATCCATAATTTTCTTGCCCATAGTGCCGGACATAAAGCTTGTGCCATCAATAAAAGCCTCAGCCCCAAAACCTATATAAACCAACCATTCGAGGATTTCATTTACAGCAGCGGGCTCAAGGAGAACTGCATATCTTCCGGGTTTTAGTTTCTTTAATTTTTTATTTGCAATTGTCTTTCCCAATGTTGTCGCAAGCAGCTTATCCATGTCTATCTTCTTTATATCTCGCTCAAACCCGCTTGCAAAACCGGATGCAGAAGCAGACGATGTTATGAGGTTTATATTTGCAGATGTGAATGGTTGATATGCCTCCACGCCGTTTGAATTTACAATGCCTACCTCTGTTTCCAAAGTTGAAAATGCGCCGCCTGCTTTAACCCCCTCACCCTTCCCTCTCCCCTTGGGGGAGAGGATTAAGGTGAGGGGGCTTTTGGTTCCTGATTTTAGTTTCTTAAAAATATCATCAAGCATTTTTATCTTATCAGATATTGTAAGGTTTGCGGTTTCAGGAAAGTGGGTTTTGAAATCAGGATATTTTGAAGGCTCTGGAAGAAAATCAAAAAAATCTAACGGCTTTGACTGCTTTGCAATGGCGATTGCCTTTTTCAGACATCTCCGCAAATCCTCAATATGCAGAGAGTTTGTAGATGCAATGCCAACTCTTTTATCCAATAAAATTCTGAAATAGATTGTCCTGTTTGAATCTTTTACATTTTGCGCTACTACCGAATTTGCAAACCTTGTGGTAGAGCCATGACTGCCGACATAAAGCGCCTCTGCCTGTCCAGCGCCATTTTTCCTTGCCTCCCGCGTCAGACTCTTGAGTAATTCTATGATTCTGTCTTTACCTATCATAGGAATACACCACAACTGTCATTCCGAGTGAAACGAGGAATCTCGTTCCCTTGTATATACTCAGAATATGCTTTTGAGATTGCTTCGGCTTCGCCTCGCAATGACATTTTATTTTCATTGTTTTCTTTTTCAAGAACAAAGGTTCATCTCACTGCCCCGACTTTCACCTTACTAAACCTTGCAGGCGCTGCGCCGTGTCCGACTGATATACTCTGAATGGGATCGCCCTTTCCGCAACTATTTAATCCATACATCTGCCATTCTTCTTTGCCGCATATTGCATTGCATCTTTTCCAGAATTCAGGGGTTATGCCGGAATAAACAGGATTTTTTAATGGTCTTGTGATTCTGCCTTTTTTGATTTCCCATCCAATCTCCATTCCAAACTGAAAATTGAGCCTCAATGTATCAATGCTCCAACTTTTATTTGTCTGAAGAAAAATGCCGTCTTTTGTGTCTGCTATCAGGTCATTTAAACTGCCTTCCTGCGGTTCAAGGTTTATATTGCTCATTCTAATAATAGGGATATTGCTCCAGTTATTTGCCCTGACGCTGCCGTTTAACTTTTTTCCCACCTCCCACTTCCCACCTCCCACACTCAATCTTTTTGCTGTCTCTCTTGATGTAAGAAAATTTACAAACCTGCCGTTTTTTATAATATCAACCCTTCCTGCCTTTATCCCTTCATCATCATAAAGATAACTTCCTGCGCCTCCTTCAATTGTCGGGTCAGCATAAATATTTACGATTTTAGAGCATATCTGTTTACCGAGTTTATCAGGTGTTAAGAATGTACCGCCGGCAAGGCTTATCTCCATTCCCATTGCCCTGTCCAGTTCAACTGCATGGCCTATGGATTCGTGGATTTGCAAAGCCACCTGCGAGCCGCCGAGGATTACTGTTTTTTCTCCAGATGGGCATTCTTTAGCCTTTAAGAGCATGAGCGCCTCTTCAATAATACGGGGCGTATTTTTTAATATATCCATTTCAATAATCCGCTCATACCCGCCCTGCCTGAAAATGCCCTGATGTGAATCAGGGAATGACCTTATTTGAACATCATCACTATCAATTGCTATAACCTTTATGCCGGCGCCGCTTGTAAATATCTCCTGCTCAATAAAACTTCCTTCTGTATTCAAAAAGATTTTATGCGTTTTCTGAAAATCCATAAAACCTTCAATGGTGTGAATCTTTTGGGATGCGAGATGTGAGATGTGAGATGTGAGATGAAATGATGTTGCATTAAGCATTGGTGAAAGTCTCTCCTCAAGAGGTATAATAAATGGATCAATCTGACAAGGCGCTTTATATTTGAATTTAATAGGTGGATTTTTTTCTATTGACCCCTGACCCCTGACCCCTGACCCCTGTATTTGTGCTATCGCCTTTGCCTGCAAAATGGCTTCATCCGCCATCTTCCTTGCCTCTGTCTCAGTCAAAAGCGAGCTTGCAGCAAAACCCCATGCGCCCTTATACAAAACCCTTATACCAAAACCAGTCTCCAGATTATCCCAGAGCCTGTCTATTTCCCCATCCCTCGCCATCACCCCTTCTGAAATAGTTTCTTCAAAACGAATATCAGCATATTCAACGCCTTTTTTCTTGAGATAAGAAATGGTGTGTTCAAGGATGGGGATAAAGGTGTATTTTGATAAAGAATCAATAATCATTCAAGAATATGGTCAACGAGGGTGCTGAAGGGTTGGTGTGGCACAAATACCCTTTATTTTGCTTTCAAGTCCAAAAGTTCTTCTAATACTGTATCCATTGAGGTTAAATCTTGGCGAGAAAGTTTACCTAATTTCTTCAAAACCAAAGTCTGTTCAACAGTTGATATGGCAGGTTTTATTGCAGAAGGTTTTAACAAACCAGCGTTTTGCCAATCTTGTATTAAGCATTCTACCGTCCCAGTGGTTTTTGCTATTTGGCTTGTAATAGCCATTATGATAATGTCAGCAGAAATCTCGTTATAGGCATTAGAACTTATAATTACTGCAGGACGCTTTTTAGCGGTGGTCTGGTTGCTGAAAGGGAAAAATACATCGCCTTTTTCATAAACTGTCATAGACAGTATCCTCTTTATTGTCCCAAATCTTTTTAAATGATGCCGTTGATAACTCTTGAGAGGCTTTTGCAAAAATGTTTTTATCTCTTTTGATTTCTAAGAATTGAATAAAGTCAAAAACCTCTGCAAGAAGGTTTTCAGGAAGTTTTTCTATCTCGGTCTTAATCATCTCTTTTACTGTCATCTTTAACCTCCCCTATTTATGTCTGAATCAATTATACTCAATTAGCCATTTTATTGCCAACATAATTTCCCTTCCCATCCACAATCCCAATCTTATCCCACACCCCTTCCCTTCTCAAAATAGTTTTGACCAGTAGGTGTTTATCCCTTCTTCTCCGCAATCTGTCCACCTCCCCATCCCTCGCCATCACCCCTTCTGATATACATTCCTCAAGACGAATGTCCGCATATTCAACACCTTTTTTTTTGAGATAGGAGATGGTGCGTTGAAGGGTGGGAATAAAAGTATGTTTGGATAATAAATTATTAGGCACTGTAGCAATCATCTTCAAGTTCGCTCTCGGTCTAACCATGATACCGTTCCGATTACTAATAATTGAAATACAAGCCCGAATATCGTAAATCCTATGATGTTAAACTCTGAAGGAGTTGGGGCAAGCAAACTCGCTATCGGAGAAAATGCGATAATGCCACGGCTCCCATGATGAGGGCAATCTTGTTTTTATTAGAATCGGATTTCAACGGCACGATTTTAAAAAATATGCAAAACAACCCTGCCCAGAAAACAGAGGCGGCAAGACTATGGGAATAGGGATAGTAGGTAAAATCAAGAGGGCTGACATCAGTAATGCCTGGGGCAAAAGACATACTTTCTATCCCTAAAAGTATAAGTAAAAAAAACAATATATCGGCAAATTGTGTGGCAAAAAACAATAACCCTAACGGGATATTCTTATCAGCCCTTTTTGCAGCCAGAGCAATGCCGTAATGTCCAATAAACATGATATTCTCCTTTTTATTGCTATGTAACGCAGCGGCGAAGGCAAAGTTACAGATGGACATTTTTCAGCGTGAACTCCCCTGCTAATCCCCAACAGCCTCCTGCATATCAATAACCATCTGCCGCACATTTTTCACAAAAAACTTTTTAATATTCTTCCAGTCAGGTCTTTCCTTCCCGCAATATTGCAGGTCAGGGTCTATATCGGCGTCACTAAAATATACGATTGCCTTCCCGATATTAACAGGGTTGAACCTGTCAGCGCCATATCTTTGCGCCATATTTTCGGCAATCTTTCGGAAAGGAATATCTTTGAGAATAAAATAGAGGTCAACAAAATCCCTTTTAGCCCCTCTCTGCGCAATAGCCATCACCTTCATGGCTGCAATGTCTATTATTCCGGCAATATCAACCCCTTTCCAATGGAGTTTTTTGTCAAGAAATGGATAGGGGTAATGAAACATGGAAACCTTTACTTCATTAACCATTGCAGTCAAAGCGCCTTCTGTCTCCTGCTGGACAATTGGTTTTAATCCTGCTTTTTGAAATTCTCTGTAGAGGGTATCTGTTGAAAATTGTTTCTCTGAGAAAAAATCAAAATCTACAGATATTCTGTGTCCGATTTGCAGAGAGAGCGCAGTGCCGCCTGCTAATGTAAATTTATATTTATTGGCAATGCCTTTTAAACTGCCTAAAAGTTTTTGTCCCTGAAGCAATAAACATTCAGTGCGCATATTTATAGCCAAACCATATTCTCCAAAAGTTCTTAGACCTCTCGGATACCTTTCTGCTGGATTCGCAGACTTCTACGATGAGCCTTGTCGCATATATCCTCTGTAACCACTGGACAGCATCCATGCCGCCCACCTCCAAAACCCTTTCTATAATGTATCGGGCATTTTTTTTAATGCCAATGCTGGATGGCTCCGCATCCCAGAATAGCAATAGAAATTTATCAGGGATTCTCTTTTCTGCGGCAAATTCCTGCACCTTTTGCATTACCTGCATATCAGAGGCAGGGCCTAAATATTTATGCACCACTTTTCCGCCTTGACGGTATGCATGATACATATACTCTTTGCCGCTAATCTTTTTAATAAGAATTGCCATTTAAGGCCTCTGCATTATATTACCAAACAATGTTGTATAAGTCAAATTATTGATTCCAATCACAAATGCAATATTTGAGCAAAAGACAAGGAAAAGATGGCTGGACAAAACGGAGCATACTCTTTTATGTATGTGAGTATTTGGACGGTCAGCTTGGACGCAGTATTTGGCCAAAGATTGCATTTGTAGTTATCCCCTCAGCACCGCCACAAATACAATTTCACCGGTTTCATCAAGCACAGGGAATGTCTTTGTAGATACCTTTCTGTATTCCTGTGCTATCCATCTTCCACATTCTACACAACCCCTGTCAATCATCTCATCCCAGTGCTGTTGGGTTGTATCTTTCCCTATAACTATGCCATATCCGCCGTAGCCGCGATTTGGTTTGAGTATAAGGCTCTCCTTATTCTTTCTTATATAATTCAACAGTTCAACATTTTTGCCATCCGGGCTGTCTGTTCGTATATCTCTTATAATTTTAGTCCACTGGATATGCTTTAATATGCCCGCATCCCTGAGGGTTTTAAAAATCTTTGCAAATCTTTTATCCCTCAGCGCCTCCCAGCAGCTCTTGTGGTCAATCTCACCGGCAATGGATGATATAACCTGATTTTTTTTGAATGCGTTTTTCATGGCATTTACGTGTTTACCCTTGCCCATTTTGAACAATTCAACAAGTTCAAAATCCCGGTATATAATATCAATCTCATGGTCTTTATAGTAAATTTCGTCTCCCTTTAAATACAATTCTCTGGGATCAACCATATATGTTTTCATCTCGCACTGTTTGCCGAATTTTTTATTGTAAAACTCTGCAAGGGATGGAAACTCTGTAATGCCTGATGTCAGGCTCTTATCCTCTGCAAATGCGATATTAAGCCTTTTTCTGCCAATTATCTCTGCCTGATGCAGAATTTCGTGGCACAAAAGCGTGCGTATATCCTCATTTCTTTCAAGTTTGATATTTTTATTTCTCTTTCTCAATCTTGGCAGAACAATCTTTGTAATCAATTCCTCTGCTGTCGGCACATAGTGGTTTCCTCCCACTGCAACCGAGTTGTCTTCAAAGAATGTGATGGTGTCTTTCCAGTTTGGATGGTAAATATCAAAATGGAAGTCAAGCCTGCTCCATATGCCCCTGGTCTTTTTGTGCTTTTTTGTCCATGTGTCTCTTATCCATGTTTCTTCTTCATCTGTCAGAGGCAAAATCTCCCTTACCTCCGGGTGTTCAAGATAAAGGTCTATAAGTTTGGAAAGGGCATTTTTTATAAGGAGGCAGGTCTTGTGGAGGTATCTTATCTGTTCAGGGCTTGCTGCAAGAGGAAGGGGCAGGAGGTTTATTACATCGTATCTGCCTTCTCGTTCGTATGTAAAATCTCTTTCTTTAGAGGCATGATGGATTTCTTTAAAAATGGTTTTGATTTCTTTTTCAGAAAGAGAAAGAAAGGCGTGTCTTAATTCGCAGTCCCAGTGCTTCAATCCTCTTCAACCTCTGCAAAGTTTTCTTTGGATGCGCCGCAATCAGGACATTTTTCAGGCGGGTCGCCGCATTGGCCGTGGCAGGTATGAATATACCCGCATACAAGGCATTTATATATCAGCTCCATTTCCATATCAAATGCCTCCTCTCATAGGCTAAATAGTGTCGGATATGGAAATTTATAGCATTATTTATCTATCTTGACAATACTGAACAGGATTGACAAACTGAAACCGCGAAGGAAGAAAATATCAAAGGGGAAGGGATTTGGGATTGCGAAATTTAGTCTGCTTCTAATGACTCTTTATTTACTTACCTTACCAAGCGGCAGGGTTGCCTTATCACCCAATAAATCTATCCCTGGCAGCAATACAGGCGTCTGTTCCATCTGACGCTCCTTTGCAATCTTTTTCACCTGCGGCGTTACATAGTTATATAACTCCGCCAGGCTTACTGTTTTATCTCCATTAAAATCTGCATCACCCTGAAGACCTTTCAAGAAAAAGTAGGTGAATAATCCATGACGCTTTTCAGGATAGCTTGAGCTGATTTCTGTGCCTGAGGCAGCAGTCATTACCACAACATTCCCGCTGGCAAGGACAGGGTTCTCAACAGAAATAGCCATAGGTCTTCCAACCTTTGCCATGACAGACCTTCCACCACCCCCTGAGAAACATGAGTCCATCACCACAAATGTCTCTTTTACATTTAAGTCAGCAAGTTTCTGGTAGAGATTTTTAAGGGGGATACCAGTTGCCTCAGGAAACGCAGGGTTTCCATCAAAGGGTATGATGAATGCCTCTCCTGTTAAAGGATTTGGAGCGCCATGACCGGCATAGTAGATAAATACTGCAGAGTCCCGCTCTACATTATTCTTGAGCCATGTCCCCATGTATCCTTCAATATCGCCTTTGGTTGCGCGCTCGTTAAGAAGGGATACGATATTTTCTTCAGGAAATCCCATTACCCTTATGAGATACTCTTTTGTTATCTTTGCATCCCGAACTGCAAACTCTGCCTGCGGCAAATCCCTGTAATTCTCAATCCCTAT
>JACPZB010000062.1 GCA_016195725.1 Deltaproteobacteria bacterium
ACAGGGGGATTTAAAAATAAAGATATGCCGCCGCGCGTATGTCCGGGGGTATGGATGACCTCAATCGCCATGTTGCCGACCCTAATCTCATCGCCGTCTTTTAAAAACAGATCCGGTGGAGGGGAAGAAACAGCATCCAAGCCAAAGACAGCGCTCTGGCTGGCAACATTCTCCAGAAGAACTGCATCATCTTTATGAATGGCAAACTTTGCGCCAGTGGTTTTCTTTAAAACGGCATTCCCCCCGACATGGTCAAAGTGCCCGTGGGTGTTGATTATATACTTAAGGCAAAGCTTCGCCTTCAGAATCTCTGCCATTATTTCATCAACATTGCCGCCGGGGTCTATACATATTGCTTCTTTAGTCTTTTCGTCTCCCACAATGTAACAGTTTACTTCAAGCGGCCCGACTATCAATGTTTTCACTATCACCTGTCGCTTTGCTCCATTGTAAAATCAGAAATTAGGAAAGTGAAAGCAGAAAAGAGTTTTCTCATGCTTGTTTCTCTTCCGTTTTCTGTAATTGTGCAATTTGCGATTTTTAAACACCGCCCAAGATAAGCTCTCTTCCAGCTTTCATAATCCTTTCCAGTTCATCCTCATTCCTTGCCTCCCCATAGAGACGTACTAAAGGTTCGGTTCCGGATTCTCTCATAAGAAGCCAGCATCCGCCTTCCAGCAGGAATTTAATTCCATCAACATCTCTTGCGTCCTTGACAGAAAGACCTGCAATTATCTTTGGAGGTTTGCTCAGCATCTCAGCCAAACCTTTTTTGGAGAGAGTTCCTAAATGGATATTCTCCCTGCTCGTCACAAATCTGCCTACCCTCTTATATAGATCATTTAACAGTTCCTTCAGGCTCTTACCCTCTCTTGCAACCATTTCCGTTGCCAGCAGGCATGTGAGCATGCCATCCTTTTCCGGCACATGGCCCCGCACAGAGAGACCGGCGCTCTCTTCTCCGCCGATTAAAATCTTTCCTGTTGTTATGAGCTCGCCAATATATTTAAACCCGACAGGCGTCTCATACACAGGCATTTTATAATAATGTGCTACTGCATCCACAAGATGGCTTGTGGCAATACTTCGCGCAACCCCGCCTTTTAATCCTTTCACCCTTATCATGTAGTCAAAAAGCATGGCAAGGATATAATTCGGCTCAATGAATGCGCCGTTTCTGTCAATGATCCCAAATCTGTCCGCATCGCCGTCAAGGGCAAGGCCGAGGTCATAATCGTTTTCCTTAACTGCATTGATAAGCGCTGCAAGATTTTCTTCGCTTGGATCAGGCGGTCTGCCTCCAAAGGAAGGGTCGGTCTGGCCGTGAAGTACAGTAGTAGCGCAGCCGGCTTCTTCCAAAATCCTGTCCATATAACCTCTGGCAGCGCCATACATAAGGTCTACCCCTATTTCAAGCCGTGCCTTTTTTATGGCAGACATATCTATATTCTTCTGCAATCCTTCCGCATAAAACTGAAACGGCTCTATCTCTTCTAAAAAATTTCTTTGCCTCGCCTCTTCAATAGAGATCTCGGAATAGGCAACTTCCAGCAGCATCTCGTTTGCCCGCTTTTCTATTTCCTTAGTTACATTAGGCAGGGCAGGCTCGCCGGAAGATGATGAAAATTTAAGACCACTATACTCAGGAGGATTATGACTGGCTGTAATGTTTATGCCGCCGTCTGTCTTCCTGCGCAGTATCTCAAAGGAGATGACCGGCGTCGGCGTCGGTCCTTTTGCCATAAAAGTTTTTATGCCGTTTCCTGCAAGAATCCTCACAGCCTCTAAGGCAAACCTTTCGCCCAGAAAGCGGGCATCATGGCCAACGATTATCCCCTTCTTATCTTCGTGGTGCGCCTTGAGATAATCTGCAATGGCCTGGGTTACAACCCTTACGCCTTCAAAGGTAAAGCCCTCTGCAATGATGCCCCGCCATCCAGATGTGCCGAATTTTATCGTATTCAAAAAATTACCTCTTTAGCTCATAGCTGACAATCTATAGTTTTTGCTATGGACAATAGTTGTCAGCTATGAGCTATGAACTCTTTTTGCCACTTTGCTATCTTTCCCCGATACTCCCCTGCTAAATCTTTAGCCTTTTCCATTGTTGTCGCCTCAGCTACAACATGAAAATAAGGCTGATCCTGGCTTGGATAGATGATAACCCACCCCTTGGAAAATTTTACCTTTATCCCATCCAATAACTCCGTTGATTTATCCCTGGAGTCCTCTATCATACATCTCATGATAGCGCCTTTCTTTTCCCATGAGCACGGCGCCTTTTCCTTTATCATAAAGCTCGGCGGCACCTCCCGTAAAAGCTGGTGCAGCCGTATCTCTTTTTTTGACATCATCTCAAGTATCTTTGCAATTGCATACATGCCGTCAAATGCCGGCTGAAATTGCGGAAATATAAAACCGCCGGTGTGCTCTCCCACAAATACAACCCCTTCTTCCATCGCAGTTTCCATCATCCCTCTGATTGTCGTCTTTGTCCTCTTTACAGAAAAATCGTAGATATCCGCCATCTGCTCTATTACCATAGAGGCTGTGACAGGCACAGCAACATACAATTTGCCTGCCTTTGAAGGCCTGGGGTGCGATTTCATAATCAGGAGCGTTATAAGATTCAGCGCAATATCCCCATCAATTATGTTGCCATTCTCATCCGCAAAAAACACCTTTTCCCCGCCTGCGTCAAGAAACACGCCTAAATCTGTCTTGAGGGATTTGACAATGGATGAAAGCTGGTCAAGGGAGTTTTGAAATTCATCCGCTGTCTTTGTTATCTTTGCCCCGTCAAGATTGGCATTCACTGCTATGACATTTAAATTGAGCTTGCCGAGGATGGAAGGAAATATCCTGGAAGAGCTGCCGTAAGCATAGTCTAAAACAATTTTGAAGTTGGCCTTTTTTATCGCCTCCGCATCAATGGAAGACATAAAACCATTCTGATAATATTCAAAACCGTGGACAGGAAACACTATCTCGCCTGTCTCTTCCATCTGCGCCCTTCTGAAGTCTTCTCTGAAAAAGAGCCTCTCTATAGCCTTTTCCTGATTCGGATGAAGATTTAGTCCTTTATTGTCAAAGAATTTAAGGTCTATGATACCTGAGTCAAATGGACTCCGCCGCGTATGCACGCCTCCGATTTCACCACTGCCGCTCTTTGCAAGATACCTTACAACAGGCGCCGGTGTTACGCCGTAGTCATGGATATTGACGCCTGTTGACAGAATGCCGGTCATTATTGCCCTGTTTATCATTCTTGATGTCTTATGGGCGTCCCGGCTGGTTGATACAACAGCCCCCTTTCTCAGATAGGCGCCGTATGCTGCGCCTAATTTCGCTGCAAACTCAGGCGATATCTCAATATTGGCAAAACCAGTCACACCATAGGGACCGAATATGTTTTTGCTCCACTTCTCGCCCCATATAAGACTTGATGCAAGTATTGCCCCATCCTCCACAACCTTATATGGCCATACCTTTACACCCGCCTTTACCGTACTTCCCTTCCCTATCTGGCAATTATCGCTTATCACAGCGCCCTCTGCAAGATAGACGCCTTCTTTTATTTCAGACTTGCTTGCCACAACATTTTCTTGGAGCACAGCCTCTTGTCCCACAGAAACATTGTCCCAGAGAATGGAGGAGACAATTGCGGCGCCATCTTCAACTGTACAGTTGTTGCCTATTATAGAATTGATTATTCTGGCATTTACCCCAATCTTGCAGTTTGAACCGATGACTACAGAGCCCTCCAAGTTGCAGGTAAAATCTACCCTTGAGTCCTTTCCAAGCCAAACGCCCCGTTTATTTATCTCTTCCCCTGGAATATTCACCTTTACCTTTCCCTGAAGTATATCCAGATTTGCCTGACGGTACTCTTCAAGGCTGCCGACATCCTTCCAATAGCCCTCGGCTATATAACCATAGAGAGGTTCTTTTTTCTCTAAGAGGAGAGGGAAAAGGTCTTTGCTGAAATCAAACTCCTGATTAGGCTGGATTAATTCAAGAGTTTCCGGTTCAAGAATATAGATGCCGGTATTTATGGTATCGCTGAAGACCTCGCCCCAACTGGGCTTTTCCATAAATCTGCTAATCTTTCCGGCCTCATCCGTTACTACAATGCCAAAGGGGAGGGGGTTTTCAACCCTGGTAAGAATCATGGTGGCAGCAGCCCTTTTTTTCTTATGAAACTCAACTGCCTTCATGAGGTCAAAGTCAGTAAGAACATCGCTGCTTATAACCAGAAAGGGTTTGTCCAGATATTGTCTGGCATTCCCCACGCTGCCCGCGGTTCCCAAATCATCAGAGGCTCCGATATAAGTCATTTTTACCCCGAATTTTGAGCCGTCGCCAAAGTAGCTCTCTATCATTTCTGGTTGAAAATATAAAAGGCTTATGAGGTCAGTAATCTTGCAGCGGACGAGCAGTTCTATGATGTGTTCCATCATCGGCTTAATAGCCATTGGAACCATCGGTTTTGGCAGATTATTAGTCAAAGGCCGAAGCCTTGTCCCAAAACCACCAGCCATTATTACGGCCTTCACTTCGTTAGACCTCCTTTCAAACGGCTTGATAAATATTGGTTGTTTATTTCCATTTTCAGCTATTCTTACCTTACGCTGTATAGCATATTTGCTTATCGGCATCCTATCACAATAGGTCTAACGGGGCTCACGAATTCCCCAAAAAATTAAGCTGAGGGCTGAAGACAGAAGAAAAAACCTTTTCTTTCAGCCTTGATTATGTTGCCTATTCTATCAATAAACATTATAACCGTCAAGATGCCGTTGATAAAGTAGCTGATTTTTTCAAAAAGTCTTTTTATGCCACTACGACTTCGGTTTTTAAGCCGTTTTGGAAAAATTCACCTTTTCCCTTGACAATTACTTTTAGATGTATTATAAAATTCAGCACAATTTAATAGCTGATGCTTCTTATCAAGAGTGGCGGAGGGATTGGCCCTTTGAAGCCACAGCAACCGCCCCGATGCAAATCGGGGGCAGGTGCTAATTCCGACAAGGCTTATACAAGCCTTGAAAGATAAGATTAGGTTTAGGCCTTTTCTTGATTTCAAGGAGAGGCCTTTTTTATTTTATACAGAGCGTCATAACTTCGCATACCGGCGTTGCTCCTCGCTCGTCGTTGCGGTGTATGCTAAAAAATACGCCTCACTCCTCGCTTCGTCGCGCCTTGGTCTGCTTTGTTCTGACGCTCTGTATGCGGATATTTATATCGTATAAACATCAAGAGATAAGAAAAGGAGAACTAACATGAGTTATGTAAAAGGCTTAAAATGCAGGGAATGCGGCAAGGAATATCCGAAAGAGCCGTTGCATGTGTGTGAGCTTTGCTTCGGGCCCCTTGAGGTTGATTATAATTACGATAAGATAAAAAAGGCTGTTACACGGGAAACAATATCAAAGAGGCCGCCTAATATGTGGCGGTATAAAGAGCTTCTGCCGATAGACGGCGAGCCGGCAGTTGGTTTTGATGTGGGTTTCACCCCTCTGGTGCGGGCAAAAAATCTTGAGAAGGTTCTCGGCGTAAAAGAGCTTTATCTGAAAAACGACGCTGTGAATTATCCAACCCTTTCATTCAAGGACAGGGTTGTGGCTGTTGCCATATCAAAGGCAAAGGAGTTTGGCTTCAAGATAGTTGCCTGCGCCTCCACAGGCAACCTTGCGAATTCGGTTGCGGCAAATGCGGCAGCGTGCGGCATGGAAAGTTATGTGTTTATCCCGTCCGATCTTGAGCAGACAAAGATAATGGGGACGCTTGTTTATGGAACAAATGTGATTGGCATAAAAGGCAATTATGATGAGGTTAATCGTTTATGCAGTGAAATATCCGGCAAATACGGCTGGGCATTTGTGAATATAAACATAAGGCCTTATTATGCAGAAGGGAGCAAGGCATTTGGCTACGAGATAATTGAGCAGCTTGGCTGGAAAGCGCCGAAGCATATTATTGTGCCGATGGCAGGCGGTTCTTTGATTACAAAGATATGGAAGGCATTCAATGAGTTTCAAAAGATAGGGCTTATTGATAAAGTTGACACGAAAGTTTATGGCGCTCAGGCAGCGGGCTGCGCCCCGATTGTTACTGCTGTGAAAGAAGGGACCGAGCTTATACGGCCGGTAAAGCCAAAAACAATCGCAAAATCCCTGGCCATCGGAAATCCGGCAGACGGTTATTATTCCGCAAAAGTGATGAGAGACAGCAGCGGGTGGGGCGAGGATGTGTCTGATGAAGAGATTATTGACGCAATGAAGCTTCTTGCAGAAACAGAGGGTATATTTGCCGAAACTGCAGGCGGCGTTACTCTCGGAGTGACAAAGAAACTTATTGCTCAGGGCAGGATACCGAAGAATGAATCCATTGTTGTTTCAATAACAGGGAACGGCCTTAAAACTCAGGAGGCTTTACAGGACAAGATAGGCGCGCCAAGGATAATAAACGCCAAACTCTCTGAATTTGACGAGCTTGTGGCAAAAGAGGGGAAGGTGTATAAGGTGAAGGCGAGGCAATAAACAATAGGAAAAACCTATAGCTTGCCTTTTAAAATTTTATTGTAAAACGGCATATGGATTTTTCAGCCAAAACAAAGCCTTTTCCGTGCATCTTTGAGACCCCAGCGCCTCCGTATTTTGCCTGAACAGGCAGATTCCCAGAGCCTTTGTTCAGGCAAGCGGAGTGGGGTCTGATTTTTACCGATTTTATTTTGCCCTGCCGTTCTATCGGCAATATACAAATATGTTTTGGCTGAAAAATCCATATGCCGCTTTTAGGCTGTTTTTTTCAACTAAAATACGAAAGAACTATTTTTTAAAGATATATTGGAAATTTTTTATGCAATATAGTATTATTTTTGCAAGCAGCAAAGCTCTATGCTTTGCTGCTTAAATATAATGGAGGATTCAGAATGGTTGACAAGTTTATAGAGGACAAGGTAACCCGCGTCGCTGTTAAAAAAGACGGTCAGGAAGTGAAGGTGGATTTTAATGACCTCAAGTCCGGCGGTTTTATAAAACAGCGCCAGAAGGATCAGTTCACTGTCAGGCTAAGATGCCCCGGCGGCAGAATTGACACAAAAAAACTGATTGAGATTTCAAAGATAGCGGATAAATACAGCAAAAAAAGCGTAGTCCATCTGAGCTTCAGGCAGTCGCTTGAGATACTTTATGTTGATTACAAGGACTTCGACAACATGGTCAGAGACCTTGAAAAAATAGGCCAGAAGGTGGCATCATGCGGGCCTCGCGTAAGGGTGCCTACTGCGTGCGGAGGCTGTGAATATAACCCGAACGGCCTTACAGATACGCAGAAGATGGCAAAGATGGTGGATGAGAAATATTTTGGAACGCCGTGCTATCATAAATTTAAAATATCGTTCTCCGGCTGTCCTATTGACTGCGCAAGGACAAAGGAGATGGACCTCGGCTTCCAAGGGGTGGTGGAACCAAAATGGGATGAGGACACATGCACAGGCTGCACAATATGCAGCAAGGCTTGCAAGGAAGACGCAATCAAGTCTCATCCTGAAACAGGAAAACCCATATATGACCCGCTTAAGTGCATCTGGTGCGGCGACTGCATAAGGGCATGCCCAACGGAATCGTGGCAGGCAAAGAGATACGGTCATTTTGTAAGGATTGGCGGAAGGCATGGAAGACATCCGAGAGAGGCCAATGATGTGGCTAATTTTATTCCGGACGAAAAGGTTTCTGAGGCAATAGAGAAGACACTGGAATGGTATAAAATAAACGGCAAAAGAGGCGAACGTATAGGCAAGACTATCGACCGCATAGGTCTGGACAGCTATATGAAGTTTATGGAGCCGGTGTTCAGGAGCGGCGAACCTCTCGGCAGGAAGGTGTAAACATGGCAGATATAAAGACAGATGAATCATTGGATTTAAGGGGTGTTTTGTGTCCTATAAACTTTGTAAAGACAAAACTCAAGCTTGAAACCATGGATGCCGGCCAAGTGCTGGAAATTGTGCTTGATGACGGAGAACCGATCCAGAATGTTCCAAAGAGCATAAAGGAAGAAGGGCATAAGATTGTTGAGGTAAAGAAAGAAGG
>JACPZB010000061.1 GCA_016195725.1 Deltaproteobacteria bacterium
GTTTGTAAGAAATAATATTTTCGTCTTCATGGCTGCCTCCATAGCATCTTATCGTAACTCAAGGCTTCAGCCTAACAGCGTAACTCAAGGCTTTAGCCTTGACATTTCAAACCTGAAGGTTGGAGTTACGGTTGTTATCCCTCCGCCTTACATAAAAAACACTGCCGTTATTATGCCGTCCACAATAAACACCAGAAACAGGCTTGTTATAACAGCCTTTGTGGTTTCTTGCGGGATCTGCGTAATTGATTTTTCCACTCTCAGGCCGTGAACCGTGGCTGCAGCGCCTATTATAAGGCCGAAGAGGACGCTCTTTAAGAGAGACGCAATAATATCCATAAATCCCATTGTTTCCAGCACGCTTGAAATATATACGGCAAAGGTTATGCGCTTGCCGAACCCGGCAAGAAGATATCCGCCAAGTATTGTTATTGCTTCAAAGTAGAATGTCAGGACAAAGGCGGATATTGCGGTTCCTATAACCCTCGGCATTACAAGATAGCGCCTTGGGTCTATGCCCATAGCCTCAAGCGCGATTACTTCATTATTCACCCGCATCGAACCGAGCTCGGCAGCCATTGCAGTTCCGCTTCTGGCTATGACAATAATAGCTGCAAAGACAGGGCCGAGCTCTCTTATAACCACCCAAACCAATATTTGACCTATAAGCATCTCGCCTCCAAACATAGGAAGTATGCTTATAGCCTGCGTTACAATGATAATGCCGAGTATTGCGGCAATCCATGAAATAATGGAAAAAGCCTCAATGCCTGTAAAATATACCTGCTTGTATATGATGCCGGATATGGACCTTCTGCCTGCAGTGAGATGAAAAAGAAGTGTGTTTACAGAAGATATTACGAAATCAGCTATCTCGTAGAGGTCGTAAAAAAATGATAAGACTATCCTGCCAAGGTAGATGAATATAGACATTGACTACATTAGATCCAGCCCTGCTTTTTCATTTATGCCGGACGAGGATCTGCTTTGCCCATTCGACAAGCTGGTTTGTAGAAAACCTTTTATAGGCTTACGATTATCTGTAAACACGGGATTGGATTTGTAAGTTTTATTGTATAAATCATCGCTAATGTACGGATCGATCGTAAGTGTAAGCGCGGATTTTTTGTCATCCTCATGGCCGTAATTGCAGGTTGCAACAGCCCAATGCTGCTCTTGCTGGCCGAAAAGGACAATCTTCTTTTTCGTATATGCTTTATTGACCTCTGCAATCGGAAGAACCTTTTCACAGATTGGTTCTACAGGCCGTGCCATAGCCGAATTCAGGAAGACCGTAAATACAAAAGCCGCCGCTAACATTGTCAATAATATCCTCATGTTTTCCTCCAAAAAAAATCGGCTGCGTCAGGTATGTTCCCATCCTGGCCGCAGTTGTTGTTATTGCCAGTTATTAAATTAAAATCCCACATTTACCATCAAAAAAAGCCCTATAGCCGCCTGATATGGTGGTAAAAGGAACGGGGTTGAAATTTACAGAAGCCTCCCAATCTATCAGTTGATTGTCACCGTACGCGATGCCGGTTATCTCCCCGCCGATAGAAAATAAAAATGGCAATCCTACCTGGGCACCCAACCCGACAGTTGGAATAGGCGCAGCAACCGAATATGACTTGTCAATGCCTGTTGTCTTGAGATTTGCTTTTATATCAAGGAGCTTTACATCAAAGATAATGCCAAACTGGTTGCCCAGTGTGTCAATGATGTTGTATCTGTATCCCGCTCTTTGGTAGATTATATCAAGCTTTGAATCAACCTTTGTATTAGCCGTATATGTCGTGCCGGCAAAGTTCACAGATTGGGTTATGGTCTTGCTCCCTGTCCACGATAACGGCATATATGCGTATCTCAGATGATGGTCGCCAAGGTTCAAGTCAATCCTTCCCTCCCAGAAATTTTTAGCCTTATCAAACCCAAGGGTGTCCACCGCATTAATCTCTGTGCCGACAACGCCAACATCTGTCACCTTCACCTTTGAATCCAGGCTTGTAAACCAGTATCTCCCCTCCACATGCACAATGGCCTCAGCGTTAGAATAAACAAAAAGCGACACAACAAAAGCAGCAAACAACAACCAAAACTTTCTCATACTTGTCACCTCCGATAGTAATTTTTAACTCATAAAACCAGGCGCTATATCAGTTCAAGCTGTTACCATTAATTAGGCTGATTAAAATTCTACATTTACCGTTACAAACGGCCCCTGTATTGTGAAATCCATCTTATTGCCTGCATTGCCCGCACTCTTTACTCTCATATCAAATACGCGATACCCGCCTGATATGGCGGCAAATGAAACAGGGGTGAAATTTATAGAAGCTTCCCCGTCTATCAGGTAATCGCCGCCAGAAGCTATACCGCTTGCCTCTGCGCTAATAGAGAAATGAAGGGGCAGCCCCATCTGACCGCCTAATCCAATTGTCGGGACAGGCACTGCAACTGTAGAAGATTGGTTAATGCCTGGCGCCCTAAGATTTGTATCTATGCCAATATGCTTAAAATCAAAGATAATGCCAAGCTGCTTGCCAATGGTATCAATAATATCGTATCTATAGCCCACTCTCTGATAAACCACATCTAACTTTGAGTCAACCCTTGTGTTGGCAGTATATGGCTGACCAGCAAAGTTCACAGATTGAGCTATGGTCTTGTGCCCTTCCCATGATAAGAGCATATAGCTATACCTCAGACGATGGTTAGCGAGATGCAGTTCAACCCTTCCTTCCCCAAAATTCTTTGATTTGTCCATGCCAAGTGTATTTATCACATCAATCTCTGTCCCTGTGAGGCCTGGGGTCGACGCCTGCACCTTTGAACTAAGTTCTGTAAACCAATATCTACCCTCTACACGGACAATGGCCTCTGCAGGTGAATATGCAAAAAGCAGAACAGCAAAAATAGCCGACAACAGCAAAAACTTTTTCATACATCCACCCCCTCTCTATTTAACAGACTGTTGGAAAAGCAACAAACTACTGAGTTTGTCACCCTGAATCCTGGCCCGGCGCAAGGCCGGGATTCAGGGTGACATCTTGAGAATTTTTCAACAAACCTGTTAGAGTTAAGACCTCAGACCCAAGACGCCAGACTTTCAAGATTAAAGACTTAATATTTAAATTTGTGCCTTAAGTCTTGTGTCTGTAGTCTATGGTCTATATCTTAAAATCCTATATACCTCATTTTCACGTTAAAGTCATCAAAATTTACAAGCTTCAAGCCTTTTTTCTTTGAAAGGATAACGGCCAGATAGACAGTCTGCTCAGGATATTCCACGCTGAATTCTCCAAGTCCTTCTTCCTGCACGCCTGTTGTCCATACTATACCCTGTAGAATTTCTTTTATGGATATATTTATATTTACGTCAGCGACATTCTCTATCAATATTTTGACCTTTTTATTGTTTTCCTGCAGATGTTTGATAACAGCATCTATGATCTTCTGCGAAACCTTTTCTTTAAGATTATTGACTGCATCATAGGCAGCATCCTTTATAGTAGCTCCGGCCCCCTTATCTTGCTCAAAACCGCTGGCAATAATCTGCCTCGTCCCTTTGCCCTTTCCGGCAATAAGGCGGTATGCAAGCCGTGCAGTAACCACATTATAAGGAAGCTTCATTCCGCCGCCAATATCTTTGCCTTCCTCGCCAGTAACAGCGGTATCTATCTTTCCAATGAGTATTACATTTGAGAGATATCTATAAACAAGCCCTCTGAGCGCCAAAAAATTATTAGACTTCATAGCCTGCTCAACCTGTCCTGCAGTCAAGGTATGCTCACTGCTGGCAACATCATAAACCTGATAGCCCTGAGAGGCCATGCTGTTTATCATGCCTTCAACAAATGCATTTGATTCCTCCACCTCGCCGTCAGGGAATTTGGCTGGCACAAAAACTGTTATTGAGGTATTTCTTGCCAATTCCGCAATTGCCTCTTTTGCGCTGGACGGTATAACAGACGCGCTTATCCTCACCCAGTAAATATCTCTCTTTTGTCCCTCTGCCTTCACCTGAAAATCACGGACGCTGCCGCCAATCTTCTTCTTTATCACCTCGTCCATTACAGCAGCGTCCCGAACGATTGTCTGCGAGCTAATTTCAACGCCTACCGCTTTTTCTATGGCATCCCACTTTGCCCTGGCAATTGCCTCCAATCGCGCAGAAGGGAGATCGCCTTCAATAATTGCCGCCTCCCCTGATGCCTCTATTCGCGCATCCTTTTTGCCCTCTTGGGCAAAGAGTGCGCTGCTTATAAAAAAACTGACTAAAATTCCGCTACATAATTGTCTGAGAAGCATGGGAATCGCTCTATTCATGATTACATCATTGGTTATTGGCTGCCTTAACATCGTGGAGTTTGTTATAGAAAGAAGAACCCCGCATAATAAAATAGCGGGGTTCCGAATCCATCGAATGTCTCTAGTCACTTCAATACAAATACAACCTTTGCGCCTTCCAGAAAATTTGCCTTCTGGTTTGCTGTAAAGATATTTGCCGCATCATCGGCGCTTACCTGAACATCAGTAAACCTTGCCACCCCTGCCGCCTTCACTACAAGAGGATTTTTGGAGCCTCTCTCGGATAGTATTGCCTTGGCCTTGCCAACATCATTTGTATAGTCGCCGGCGCCCCGTTCAACGAGGACATTCTGCGCAATCTTGGTCGGGTCATAAAGGATTTCGCCGTTCTGCGCCAATATCCTGTTTATAAGGGCAGGCTTAAATTGATGCTCTTTTAGATCCAGTATGAGGGCATCATACGGCTGTGGCGGTTCTGCAACCGGGGCCGCTGGCGGAATATATACAGGCGCCTGAGGTGGAGGAAGGGTAGGCAAGAGTTGTGGCAATAACTGACCAGCCACGCCATTTGAGCCATGCATGCTTATGGAAACATAAACAGCTCCCATCTCGGTCAGCGGGTCATACGCCTCTTGAACAACCTTGGCACCCTTTATCATACCCTGAACAGTTGCCCTGATCGTATCAGACTGGGTAGCCGCATCCTTTAGTATGGTCTCTCCAGAAACAGCCACACCTTCTAAGATTTCAGCCAATTCTCTGAGCGCTATAACCTTGGCAGCCCTTATTGCCAGTATCCTCTTTTGTGCAGCAGAAAGGGGCCTGTCAGTTGGCGCAGCCCCTTCGCCTTTCACGGTGATGTTTCCGGTAATAAACGCCTGCGATGGGTCAGTAGTCAGCGGTGGAAGCTCTGCCATTGCAATAACTGGCCGTATCAAAAACAGAAACGCAAATGCAATTATAAATCTTTTCATACAAACCTCCTTTTGAATACAGGTAAAGGAAGAGGTATAGGTATAGAAAAAATCTTTTACTTTACCTTAACCTCTACCTGTTTTTAATAGATATTCATCCTCTGCCTCAGCACCCGTATAGCCAAAATAGCCTCGGCGCCATCAAGCAGGTCATTTATTCTGAATTCGCCTGAAAGCTCCGGTTCCATAAGACCCCTTGATGTCATATTCATGACTGCATTATACCATGAGGCTGTAGCCGGCACATCAGGAAATGGCGACTTTTCCTGGCCAAAGTAGGCTGTGGCAATCTTCGCATCGCCTGTGAGTTTTATCAATATATCTTCCAGCACAAGGGCAAACTCCTTTCTGGTAATACCCTCGTCTGGCTTAAACAGATATGCCTTTGTTGTCTGGTCATATTGCGGCTCAAGTCCTCTTATCCCCCACTTCATCATGGTAAGCGCCTCTTCTTTGAAGTGGTGGTTCAGCATGTCTGCCGGCGTGAATTCTGCCTTGAGTTTATCTATCTCGCTCTTTACAGGAATCCTGCCCGCAAAGAGTTTATCTATCTTGAGTTCGTCCGCAAGAAGCGCAGCCATATCGCCTCTGTTTACCGACTCCATTACCGCTATCTCCTTGCCCACATCGCCGAGGGTAATTCCGCCCATTGCCCTTACTATCTTGTCAACCCTTTTCCATCCCTTGTCTGCCTTTTCGTTCCACTTGCCTTCTCTTTTCATGTTGAGGACTTCGCTGAACTTATCCCTTGCCTTCTGAAATTCCCTCGCCTCAAGATATGCAATGCCCATAAAATACGGCGCAGCCTCCACACCCTCATAATAGAGGAGTTTGCGTTCATCCACCTTCTTATTAAGTTTTGCCGCATCCTTGAAGTGGTCTTCAGCGTCATCAAGCCAGTTTTTGGTCTTTAGCGCTGTATAAACCCTCAGACCCGCAACATGATATGCAAATTCATCTTCTTTTGTATTGGCAAGCTTCTTTGCATGTTTCAGATGATCCATCCCCTTGTTTGTGTCTGTCTGCCGATAGCCTGGCTCTTTCTGGTCTTTTGCCTTAAGGGCATTGACCATTGCTAAACCGGCATGCGCGGGGCTGTAATGCTCATCACAATACAGCGCCCTTTCAAACTTCGCCTCTGCATCGCTTATCTTGCCATGCTCCAGAAATTCCATGCCTCTTGCATAATGATGCGGGGGGTTATCTTCAGGAGTTGTACACTTGGCAACGGGCTTTGCGCAGCCATAAAAGGCAGCGAATAGTAAACAGTAAACAGTGAACAGTGATAAAAACACTAAACAGTTTTTCGGCTTTTTACTTCTGGCTTCTGGCTTCTGACTTCTGACTTCTTTCATAAATTTACACCTCCCTTTTACAGTTATCAGTTAGCAGTTATCAGTTTTTGGTTTTACTGTTCCCTGATAACCGACAACTGTTCACTGTTTACTTAATAGCCCTCACAATATCTCCTGGCTGGAAACCCATGCCGGATGACGCAGCACCTTCTGATACCTTTTCATTCTGATGGCTTGTAAACATTATCTCGCCAATTTGTTTTTCCCTCTTGCCTACTACCCGACCTGTATCAGGATCTACAAGATCTGCCCCTGGCCTATACACGCCAAGTTTCGAACCGGCCTCCAGTTTTGACCTGGTCCCGCCCCTGAATATTATTGTCTTTCCCTCTACCATCAGTATCTTGCTCTGGAACGGCCTGCTGTTCAATTCCTTAATCATCTCACCCATGGCCTTGATAAGGGCGTCCCTCAAGGCGCCATCCCTGAGGCCTACATCTGCAGTAGATTTTGAACCAAAACCAAGCACGCCGCCGGTCTTCTTCCTGTATTCACCCATCCCTGATTTCTGCAAAAGCCTCTTGCCCGTGGCAATATCAACAAGACCATAATCAACCTGAACCCTCGCAACCTGAGTCTTTGACTGGGCAATCAGCACATCCGAGCCTTCCTCCACCTCCGAATATGCCGTAATAGAGCCGGACACGCGGAAATCAACGGATTCAAAACCCTCTGCAGCGCTTTTCTTGCCTGTTTTGACAGCGCCGGTCTGCTGAAGTTTAATCATTTCCTCCTGCTCCAGCATCTCCTCTTGTGTAAGCATTATCGGCTCAAGTCCGGCTTGTTTTATAAGCGTTGCCAATGTATCTGTTGCAGGATGCTCCAGATTTGGCGTTCTTGTTTTGTTCTTAAATGTGATAATCCCTATGGTATACTCAGGCCCCGAATATTTTAAACCTTCTTCTTCCAGCTTTTTACCCTCTCCGCTTAATGTTGTGTCCTGCTTTACTGCCCCTGTCATGGTTGCCTCGCAGCCTGCAAATATATACAGGGCAAATACTACAAAAACCAGACAGCCAACCTTTCTCATTACATCTTTCATCTTTTTTCCCTCCTTTTATGTTTTGGGTTAATTTTTGATACCAGAATCATTGAAATCTTTTCAAATGGTCGTGCGTTATAAAATCACAACACACAGGTTTCTTTTCCCTTCCCCCCTCTTCTTTCTAAATTTTCAGTTTAGCTCCAGGATAAACTGGAACTTTTTAACTAACCATTCTTCTACTGCTTCTGCTCACCATGCCGTAATCAATGTAATAATTTAGAGGATAAACCATAAGGCATTTTTCTTATGCCGTTTCTCCTCCTCCATTCCACCATCTTCTTAACTTATCAGGTTGGACAATAACATGCAGATGCCCAACATGCATTTCAGGGCGCTGTAAATTCTCCATATAGCGGCCAGTCAGAAGTAACGCCATCATACTTACCACCCACTCCAGATACTATATAAGTAATGCCGGGCTTTAAAGGTTTCGGTGCCGCAACTACTATTGTCCCTTTTGAAGCCGCGCCATAAGTTAATGGTGATTTAATACAAGCTGTGCCATCTGAACAAGTAATCTGCCAATATATGTCGAAGGTAGAAGTGCGAACCGTCAATGAATAAGCCTTGCCGCCATTTCCGGACCATGTAAATGCCGGAGGCTTACCTTTCACAGATATAGTGTCGCCAGTATTTGATCCTCCCTGTGAATTTTTGAATGCGAAAAACACTGTGACTATCAGCACCGCCGCAATTGATATAAAAAATCTTTTCATATCATCTCTTCTTTTTTATCATGATATGAATCTTTAATTGCCACATTCAATTTTCATCTGCCTGAAGGTCTCCCCTCCATAAAGATCTCTATAATGCCGCCTGCCTTGACATATCCCTGCGGCACCTCAAAAAGGGCCTTCGGCGGGCTGACAAGTTTTATGTTTTTCAGTTCTACAACACTCTTTGCATCCTTGTTTTCCATCTCAGCCCTTATGACGAACCTGTCCAAGTCTTTTGCCTCCCAGAGATATCCTTCCTCTACATTGCTGTCTTTATCGGTAATTTTTACTTTATATTTATCGCAAGGGTGGCCGTCTATTATCTCAGCCCCGATCTTTTGCCTCTCTATTTTGGGTTTCTCGTACTTTTCTTCCTTGATAGGCACCTCTAAGTATTTCGTTTTATCCGGATACACAATGTAATCCAGTTTCAGGTCAGACCGTGTTATAAATATGTTTCTTCCAAAACCCGGAGGCATTTCCCCGCCCTTTGCCTTAAGCGCTTTTGCCATATCTATCTCGCTCCTGAATTTGTTTCCCAGCTTTGCAATCTTTGCGTCAAAAATCATTTTTTCATTGTTAGATTTGACTACAGATGTCATAATCATATCTGCGGTAAAATCTCTCTTGCCGAACTCAAAATAACCAGGAATGCTGAATTCAGGCATTTTCGGCTCAGGTATTGCCGGCATAACAGACGCCGGAATGGCAACTTGAACCCCTCCACACCAAGCCGAGCCAGGGCCGGCAGGCAGGGTATTGAGTATCATGTCTACCATAACCTCTGACTCATGCTTCAGGAATGTGCCAGTTGCCTTTTTAACCGTCTTCTCTGCAAGGCCGCCAACAAAGCCTGCAATAATCCCGCCCTGCCCCAGCTGCTCGCTCATAGCCTTTTCAGGCGGCAGGTCGTGCCAATCCTGCACCCCGACATAGTCGCCGACATCCTTCGTATCTTTCCCCTCTTTTACATCCTGATATTTGCTAACCCCGGAGGCCGCGCCAGCTACGGCGCCTGCGCTACCCTCGGTCATCCTTGTTTCGCTTTTGATACCCTGTCCCCTTCCCCATACAACTGCGCCTGTCTTAGCATCAACTAATTTAAACCCTGCCCTTGCCCTTCTGATATTTAAAACCCCTGTGGTTTTTTCCTCAAAATTAAAAAGCGCGCCGTATATAACTGCATCAACGCCAAGTTTTTGGCCTAATTCTTTTGGATTGCTCATATCAAGCTGCGAGCCGAGCGTAATGCCAAGTTCATCTTTAAGTATCTGATTTATTTCCTTTATAGGTTTGGAAATATAACACCTCTCTGGCAATTTAGCGGCAAATATCTCCCTCACCTTTTCCGGGGCCTCCACATCATTGGTTTGATTTACCATCGGAAGCACCGCTACAGTCTTTATAGGATTTGCTGGATTTGCCGGTATATGCGGTCTTGGGATGGCGCAACCGCTAATCCACAAGATAGACAATAAGATAAAAAGATAAAACATACTCCTTATACTCTTCATATAGCCGACCCTCCTTTTATCTCACCTAATTCTACTGCGCCGGAACCCGCAGAGCCTCCGGCGAACAACTGTATGTGTCAATCCGCACCGCACCCTTGTAAAGATCTGATGTGTCGGTCACCCGACCCATAAACCAATTAGCGGTGCGTGCGCTGTTTTTGTTTTCTGGCGCATGATAGATATTGTCCCGGTTGTTGCCTTCAAAGCAAATTACGAGAGCTCCTATCTGTATATCCGCCTCTTCAGAAGGCCGCGTTTTCCAGAAATACTTGGCCCAGAGGTCTTTTGAATCATGGAGACGGAAGAACTGCGCCTCACCTTTGGTCTTGGCTGTTGATGGCTGTTTCATCTTTGCCAATGAGATATATATCCATCCATGCTCATAAGGTCTTTCTGAAATAAAATAGTCATCAGGCTGGATCCAGTGCTTGTCTTCAGCGGCCTGAACTGCCTGGGCTGCCGGCCTTGCCTCAGGAGCAGGCGGCGCTTCCACAGGCTTTGTAGGCTGTGCCGCCGTCCCTCCGAAGCTTATCTCAATGGTGTTGGCAGTCGCTCCTCTTACCTTAAGTTTTGGAATTTCTTTAAATTTCTTTTTTGAAATTTCATCTGCAAGCTGTTGGGCGCTCCCCTTATAATCCACTTCAATTGTAGCCTCCCCGCCTTCCACGCTCCTTTGATAAACGGCATTAACACCCCTTATCTGCGCCTTTATCGTATCCTTAAAATTCGCCAGGTCCGAATATTCTTCAATGCCTCGCACTGTTATCTGAATCAACCCGCCTGCCTGAACCTCCTGAGTCCATTTGGCGCTAATCTGATCTATCATCTTCCCTGAAAGCTCTCTCGCAGCCCTTTCCAGAGCCTCTGTCCCGCCTGTTACCTCTGAAATATGCCTGCTTACACCGTGCCCCCTTGCCGATGCCAGCACAGCGCCGTTATCCACGCGAATAACCGATGCAGTAATATCAGCAAGATACGAACCAACGCTGCTGCCCGGTGTCCTTGGGCCTGCCTTTGCCAGGGCCTTTCCCTTTACAACAATCTCAGCGCCGAGTTTCCTTCCTATCTCTTTTGCCCCTGTGTCTGTCAGATCAGCAATGCGGTAGGCATTTGATATGTCAATTTTACCCGTGGCAACTGAAATGTCAACTATATTAAACCCTTTGTTTATAAACTCCTCCTTCATGGCAGTCTCAGATGCGGACATGTCAAACTGCTGGCCTACTGCCTTTACATCGCCCCACCAGTGCCACCAGAAAATAAATTCCTGACCTATATTCTGTTCGGCAATCATAAACAGAACCCTGGGTTTCTCCACCCTTGCGTGCAAAAGTCCGAGCGCGGCCAGGTCGTTTTTTAGATTTTCAACCGCCACTGTTGCAGATATGGTAACCTCATACAGATTTCCCTTGGGCCCTGCGTTGGCAACATCATATTTCTGGATATACCCTTGAGTCTTTGTAAAAACATTGTCCCTCAGGACCTGATAGTCAGAAACCATGGTCTCTGCCGCAACCATTGTCCCGACTGCCTGCTCAACAGCCTTTCTCATGGCATCCTGAATAGCCATGTCCTTTGCCTTTGCCTCACCGCCTGGTGTGAACGGCGCAACGCCTGTGGCGCTTACAACCTGAGATTCGGCGTATGCCGATTGTTGAAAGATAATGGTAGATATCAGGGTAAAGATAAAACATATAATAATCCTTTGTGACATAATCTCCCTCCTTATCTTTAAGTAAGTATTAAGTTTATCCCAAACTCGCCTTTTTATGTCAAGGTAAAATTTCACAATAATTCAAATTGCCTCTGGCTGATAATAACCTCTCTCCCCTCTATTCTTATAAGGCCATTTGATGCAAGGGATTTTATGGCCTTTGTTACGGCTTCCCTGGATGCGCCTATCTGACTTGCAATCGTCTGATGGGTGGGACTCTCCATCTTGATAAAACCATCTCTCCCCTTCCTCCCTTCACGCCCTGCCAGTTCTATTAAAATCCTGGCCACCCTGCCGCACACATCTAAAAATACAAGACTCCCTATGGTTTCATCCGCCTTTCTGAGCCTTGCTGCCATAATTGAGAAGATATTGTTCAGTATGGTGGCAGAAGAATCTTCTCTGACTATTCTGAAAAAAGCATCCCTTGCAAGGGTAAGAAGCCTGACATCGCTT
>JACPZB010000002.1 GCA_016195725.1 Deltaproteobacteria bacterium
CGCCTTGCGCATATCAGGCGCTTCCGAAAGCATTGCGCACGAGTCCATGAAATCTATGAGACGGCTGTCGTCAAAATCAGAAAACTCCTTGTCGTCGTATTTATATCCCCGTTTCTGAAAGATATGGGTCAGGGCAATCACGAACCCTTCAGCATCCACTTCTCCGGCTTTTGCCTTATCAATCCAAGTCGGCAAGTTTTCAGGGTTTTGGCCCTTGACTTCAAAAAGTCCTGGAAGGGTCCAATACTTTTTCTCTTTCATTAGCCTGTACGGGTCAGGCAGACGACTATGACTGTTTTTTACCTCTGCGCCTGTGATATGCGAAGGTATGCGCTGGCGCAGTATCCATGAACGCAAGCGGGCCAGACGCATCTTTTTTGTGTGACGGGTGCGCCTTGCGCGGCGAAGTGTGCGCCTGGTTTTAAGGGTAGCCTCATGAAAGTCGGTAAATGTTTCAGCATGAAGAATGTTACTGTGATGAAGAAGGGCAAGACCGCCGGCGGCTTCGCCGAGGTCTACGCCAAGTCTATGGGTGGGGAGAAATTCGTTGATTTTCCTTTCAAGTCTTGGATGCAGCGCCACCGAGCCCTCGTCTTGAAAAAGTTAGTGAGGCTGCCGTCCTACGGTCACAGCAGACTCTCCACCCTTGCCCTTCGGTTTCCGTAGACCGTTGATGAGGCCTTGCTGAAGCGGAGGCCGCCACTGAGTTATGACGGCGCGCACAAGGCGTCTGGGCTTGTTTCAGTGTGGTAACTAATACTTATCATATGCTCTTTGAAATATCAACATCACAAAAAATATTTGAAAACCAATTAAAAAGATGATTTAATGAACCTATGCGAAAAGAGCCATTAAGATATTTGGAGAACGCAAAGGCAATATTAAAAAAGTCTCCTATAGAAAACAATACTTATACTGATGTTAAGTATGTGAAGTCCGCCTGTGGAGTAGCATATCTTAGCATCCTTGAAGCGATAAATGAAGTATTGTTTAAAAAAGGAGTTACAAAAAAAGATTTGCCCAAAAAGGTAGAGGAATATAGAAAGGCTTTGCAAAAATATGTATCTGCGCACAACGGCAAGATGTTAAGGGAGTTTGATAAACTGTATGACGGTCTTCATATAGCTGGATATTACAGAGGTCTTATCTATGACACCGCTGCCATAAAAGACTATTTCAAGGCAACAAAAGAGTTTATTGATAAATTGCATTAAATCTCAAATATTTTAAACCCTTCCTTTTTCCATCTAAAATAATCTTCCAGTATCTTCTTATGATCAAAGGCAAGAGGTTTGGGCAGATTATCTTCAGTAAAAATGCCTATCCCCTTTGCATCATCCCTTGCTTCAGGGATTCCCTCTGCCTCTGCGACAAATACAGTGGAAATGGTATGCTGCCGCGGGTCTCTCTGTGGGTCTGAATAGGAATGAAGCTGACGTTTGAGCCTTACCTTCAAGGATGTCTCTTCCAGCACCTCCCTTTGAGCAGCCTGCTCAAGGGTTTCACCGTAATCTACAAAACCGCCTGGAATTGCCCAGCCATGAGGAGGATTTTTCCGCTCTATAAGGACTATACCGGAATTCCCCCCAGCCCCCCTTTGAAAAAGGGGATGGATTTCCAATTCTATAATTATATCCACTGCGAGGATAGGATTTCTGGCCCTTTCCATAGATTTCGTATATCACAGCGAAATTATATTGTCCAGCAAAGCAAACAAACTTGTTTTAAAGCTTGAGATTATTATTATATTATGGTATCAAAATCAATATGAATATGCGCAAAATCATCCTCTTTGCAGCCGCAGTTTTTTTATTCAATTCCGCACTTGATGCAAGTCCCGTTAGAAAAGGCCAGCAAAATTATACAATAACGAAAGTTTCTGCAAAAGTTTCTAACAGGGCAAGCACATATCTGCCGATATACAAGGCAGATTTCTGGATTAAAAGGTTTAATAATCCTGACGAGCCGATACTCTCTCCAGAACAGATTAAGGAATTAAACAATGCTATTCTTGATGAGAATGACGAAATGGCGGATGTAATAGAAATGAAAAACGCTGCCGGGAAAGAGGATTTGATAGGATGGCTGCTGGAAGACCCTCTTCCAAAAGACAAAACCATGTTTGACAGAAAAGGGAAAACGGTGAAAGAAGCTTTTTATAAAGAATTAACAGATAATATGAATATTGAGGGGGTAAATGAACTAAACGAATTAAAATTTGGCGTAGTTATAAAGAGGACAGACATCAGGGCGTTTCCAACTGATGAACCTGTTTTAAAAAGTCCTTCTGCCAAAGATTTTGATGCGTTTCAATATTCCGCCATATATCCTCCACAGCCTGTCGCACTCCTTCATAAAAGCAAGGACGGCAAATGGGGATTTTCCCAGACCAGTTTTGTCAGGGGCTGGATAAAGCTGGATAATATTGCATTTGTAAATGCTCAAGATGATATAAACCCCGTTAGAAGCTCAGCTATTAAAGAACCTCTTATCCCTAACAGGAGCTTGTCTTCAACAGAGAAAGCTTCTCATGGGGTTAACAATAGCGCCAGAGAGTCTCTTGTAATCACAGGAAGCAGGGTTGCAGTCTTTTCAGACAAAAAAAAGAGCATAGAGACTGTTCCGATGGGTACTACTTTTACCCTCGGAGGCGATGACAAGAATAATTGGATTGTGAAATTCCCGCAAAAGGATGAGAACGGGCAGCTGAGCTGGATAAATGCCTATGTGAAAAAAAATGCTGATGTGCATATTGGACCCCTTCCGTATACAAAAAGAAAAGTCATCAATCAGGCATTCAAGGTATTAGGTGAAGAATATGGATGGGGAGGAAGAAACGGCTTAAGGGACTGCTCGAGCTTTATCAAGGATGTATTCGCAACGATGGGCATAAACCTGCCGCGGCATTCCAGGCATCAGGCAACAGTTGGAATGCTGCGGGCATATCTTGACGAATCAACCGCCTCTGAAAGCATAAATGAAGCAATGGATTCCGCCATTCCAGGCATTACCCTCTTGGGACTGAGTGGCCACATAATGCTTTATCTCGGCAATATAAATGGAAGCTATTATACACTCCATCAGTTTTTCGGTTATCACGATAAAAACGGTTTTAAAACGGTAAACAAGGCTGTTGTAACAAACCTCGACCTTGGCAAAGGCTCAAAGATGGGCGCAATAAAAGACAGGATACGGAGTGTAAATTTAATTGTATTGGACAGCATAAATTGACTATGGGGCGGCAGTCAGGAGTTAGGAGCCAGAGGTCAGAAGTTAGAAACAAGTGGTTAGAAGCAAGAAAAAAATCTTGCCTTTTGCCTCTTGCCTCTTTTTTTCTTGTTTGCTGTTCATTGTTCACTCTTTCTTCCGCCGCAGAACCTTCTAAGGTAAAAAGGGAAATTGTAAAAAAAGAAAAACAGCTGGAAACCATCAAAAGGGAGATTATAGAAAAAAAGAGGGGTTTAGAGTATAATGTTAAAAAAGAACATGCCACCCTTGAGGAGTTAGAAAGGCTTGATAAGGCCTTGTCTGAAAAGGAAGAAGAATTAGTTAAGATAGAAAATAGCCTTGCGAAACTAAAACAAAAAAGTCATGAGGTTAATGCCCATATAAGCGAACTCGTGCGCAAAAAAGAAAAACTATCGGGTCTTTTAGAGCAGAGGTTGGCCGCCATGTATAAAATGAAAAAGGACAGGGTAATTATGAAAACTCTTTTCTCCTCTTCCTCTGCTTATGATTTAAGTAGACGGTATACCTATATCAATAAAATAATAGATTACGATGCAAATTTGTTAAAGGATTATACAGAGAACCAACGACTCTTAGAGGCGGAAGAAGAAAGGCTTAGAGAGTTCGAAAAAGAAGCGATTTCTTTAAAGTATGCCGTTGAACAAAAAAAGGACGAACTTGCGGACAAAGAGAACAGTAAGAAAGCTCTCTTAAAAGACATACGAAAGAAAAAGGAGATGCAACTTGCTACAATCCAGGAAATGGAGAGCGCCTCCAAAGAGCTTCAGTCATTTTTAGACAGATTCAAGAAAGACTTGGAAAATAATAGTGCAGTCAGCGCAGGAGATGGGTTTGTATCTATGCGCGGACATCTGCCGATGCCGGTAAATGGGAAAATTGTTGCAATATATGGTAAAGTTGAACATCCTAAATTCCACACAGTTACTTTCAACAATGGCATTGAGATAGAAGCAAACGCAGGGGCTGAAGTCAAGTCTGTATATAAAGGACGGATTGTATATTCAGGATGGTTCAGGGGTTATGGAAAGGTTATGATTGTAGATCACGGTGAAGGGTATTACACCTTGTTTGCCCATCTCTCGAAGGTTATAAAAGATGTTCATTCCATCGCAGAAAAAGATGATGTGATTGCGCTTGTGGGCGATACAGGCTCTCTAAAGGGACCGTTGTTGTACTTTGAGATAAGACAAAAGGGTGTGCCGCTGGATCCATTGAATTGGCTGGCCTATGATGGAATAAAAGTAGGCAGTAAGCAGTAGACAGCAGGCAACAGGTAGTTACTGTTTACTGTTTTTAAAACAAGGAGGAATAAATAGCATGTTGAAAAAGATGAGGGGTTGGAGACTTATTACACTGACAGGGGTGGCGGTTGCAATAAGCATATTTTTATGGGGGATAAGCTATAGAGTTTCTGCGGTACCGATTAAAGCCTATGAAAACCTACGGATATTTACAGACGTCCTCTCCATAGTCCAGGATAATTACGCTGAAGAGGTTGACCCAAAAAACCTTATCTACGGCGCAATAAAGGGAATGCTGCAAGGACTCGATCCGCATTCGTCCTTTATGACCTCTGATGAGTATAAAGAGATGCAGGTTGAAACAAAAGGCAGCTTCGGGGGCATTGGTATTGAGATAGGTATAAGAGATGGGGTGCTTACCGTTATTGCGCCTATTGAGGACACACCGGCCTTCAAGGCAGGAATAAAGGCAGGGGATAAAATAGTAAAGATAGGCGATAGGCATACGAAAGATATGAGCATAAATGATGCTGTAAAGCTTATGAGGGGGGCCAAGGGAACAAAAGTTACTATCTGGATAATGAGAGAAGGATTGAAAGAACCCCAGGAATTCACGCTTGCGAGGGATATCATTGCAATAAAAAGCGTAAAATATAGGATTTTAGAGGAAGGATATGGCTATGTCCGTATTGCACAATTTCAGGAAAAAACAGTAGATGACCTTGAGAATGCCTTGAATAAGCTCAGGGATGGAGAACTTAAAGGGCTTGTATTGGACTTAAGAAACAATCCTGGTGGGCTCTTGCAGCAGGCTGTGGCTGTTACAGATGAATTCTTAGATTCAGGCTTGATTGTTTACACAAAAGGAAGGAGCCCTGGCCAAGACATGAAATTTGAGGCCAAGTCAGAAGGCACCCATCCTCCCTACATGATAATTGTCCTGGTGAATGGCGGCAGCGCAAGCGCATCAGAGATTGTAGCAGGCGCTCTTCAGGACCACAAAAGGGCAGTTATACTTGGAACACAGACCTTTGGCAAAGGCTCTGTGCAGACCGTTATTCCATTGAACGACGGCTCAGCAGTAAGACTTACCACATCTAAATATTATACCCCATCAGGAAGGTCTATCCAAGCCAAAGGCATTGAACCTGATATTGTGGTGGAAGACGGGATAAAGGCGCATATGAAAGAAAAGGATCTGGAAAGACATCTTGAGGCAGAGGGTGCGCAACCTGAAAAGGAAAAAAAGATAAAGATAGAAGAAAAGACAGTAAAAGAGAAGGAAGAGCCGGAAGAAGATATACAGTTGAAGAGGGCATTGGATTATCTGAAGAGCTGGTATATATTCCGGGGAACAGTTAAAAAGGGGGCATAAAAGTTTGGGGGCTACAAAAAACAAAAAGGGTAAAAGAAGGCCTTTGTTTTCAAAGGCCTTCTTTATTTTTGGAGTAGCGCTCATCTTCTTTATTATTATAGGAGGTTTTATTCTCTATTTTAGACAGGCCATAAAAGAAGGCAAACATGAAAATATCCCATCCGCGCCTCAAGTAGCAAAGATAGAAAAACCTCAAGCGATGCCCCTAAAACCGCATATTCCAAAGGCTCAAGTTGCCATCGTTATTGATGATATGGGCCGCGATACCAAAATGTTAAAGGAGATATTAGAAATAAACGCACCTATAGCCGTTGCAGTATTGCCCTTCTTACCGCATTCAAGAGATGTCGCAAAAGAGGCCAATCTGATGGGGCTGGATGTCCTTCTTCATCTTCCCATGGAGCCGAAAGATTTAAGCAGCAACGACCCTGGAGAAGGCGCAATCTTCACAAATATGTCCGAAGCGCAAGTCGCCTCTCAGGTCAAAAAAGATGTTGATGCAGTCCCATATATTACAGGCATCAATAATCATATGGGCTCAAAGTTTACAGAAGATGAGAAATTAATGAGAGCAGTATTGGAAATAGCAAAGAAAGAAAATCTCTTTTTCCTGGACAGCAAAACTACGAACAAATCTGCCGCTTACAGGCTGGCAAAAGATATGGGCCTCAAAACAGCAACGAGACAGATATTCCTGGATAATAAAGAAGATATAGCGTATATAAAGGGGCAAATAGGAAATCTCATACGTGTTGCAAAAAAAAGAGGCTCTGCAATTGCTATAGGGCATCCGTATCCAGCCACCATAGCGGCTATCAAAGATATGATGTCAAGGCTTAATGAAGATGTAGAGATAGTGCCTGTTTCTTCGTTAATTGACAGCGTGAATGAATAATGGTAAGAAAGACAGTAGACGGTAGATAGTAGGCAGTAGATAGGGAGCTAAATCTTTCCCTTTCTACCGTCTACTGTCTACTATCTACTGATAAATACGGAGGCTTTGATGGGCATTCTTGTTGTTGGTTCCGTTGCATTTGATTCGGTTGAAACGCCATTTGGAAAAGCCGATAATGTGCTGGGAGGCTCTGCTACTTATTTTTCTACCGCCGCCAGTTATTTTTCTGAAGTCAGCCTTGTAGCAGTAGTTGGAGAGGATTTCCCAAATGAGCATATAGATTTCTTAAAAAGCAAAGGCGTAGATGTAAATGGCTTACAAAAAATCCCTGGAAAGACATTCCGCTGGCAGGGGCAGTATGACTATGACCTGAATGAAGCCCATACCCTTGCAACCCACCTTAATGTATTTGAAAGATTTCAACCTAAGATACAAGAGGTTTACAGAAAATCACCTTATGTATTTCTTGCAAATATCGACCCTGATATTCAATGGAGCGTCCTTGACCAAGTGGAAAAACCAAAATTTGCAGCATGTGATACAATGAATTTCTGGATTGAAAGCAAGCCTGATGCGCTCAAGAAGCTTTTGTCAAGGGTTGATCTTTTTGTTTTAAATGAAGGTGAGACAAGAGAATTTGCCAAAGAGCCCAATCTGATAAAGGCTGCCAAAAAGATTCTTTCCTATGGTCCGAAAACAATCATAATAAAACGGGGTGAGTACGGCGCCTTGATGTTTAACGGCAATTCCATATTCTCTGCTCCAGCCTATCCGCTGGAATTAATATTCGATCCAACTGGCGCCGGAGACAGCTTTGCCGGCGGCCTGATGGGTTACCTTGCAAATACCGATGATACAAGCGAATCAAATATTCGTCAGGCTATTATCTTTGGCAGCGTCATGGCATCTTTTAATGTTGAAGACTTTAGCTTAGACAGGATGCGGACGCTGACGCTGAAAGAAATTTATAAAAGATACAAAGAATTTAAGCAACTAACCCACTTTGAAGATATATCATAAAAAAGCAGACCATAAGCTATAGCTTATGGTTTATAGGCTAAAGGAGCGTAAGATGATACAGGAGTCAGAAGTCAGGGGCCTGCCCCCGCAGGCTTTAAGCGGGGGTCAGGAATCAAAGTTTAAGAATCAGCAGAGCAAGAGTGTTTTGATTTTTTTCTTGCTATTCACTATTCACTGTTCACTATTCACTGTCTTTTCTGGATGCGCCAGTTCTAATGTTAATAAAAAGGAAGATGCAGATATACATTATAAACTTGGCGTTGTACATCTGAACGAGGGGAATATACCGGATGCCTTAAAGGAATTGACAGCCGCAGTAGAAACATATCCTGATGATGCAACATTTCACAACGCATTGGGCCTAGCCTATTTTGCAAGAGGTATGCATGAGGATGCGATTAAACATCTGCAAAAAGCTGTAAAGACAGATCCGAAATTCTCTGATGCCCATACCAATCTGGCGGCTGTTTACCTTGAAATAAAACAGTGGGATGCCGCCATATCCGAAGCAAAAAGTGCGCTTTCTAATATATTTTATGCCACTCCGGAGCTTGCCTATTTTAATATGGGCAGAGGCTATTATGAAAAGGCCGATTATCTAAAGGCAGAAGAGAATTATAAAAAGGCAATGGAAAGCAATCCCAGGTATTTGGTTGCATATAATAACCTTGGGCTTACCTACATGAAGATGAACAGGGATAAAGAGGCATCAGACCTGTTCAGGCTCGCAATAAAGAATGCGCCAAATTATGTAGATGCCCATTATAACCTTGGCCTTGTTCTCTTAAAGGCAAAAGATAAAAAAGGAGCCGCAACCTCATTTCAAGAGGTCGTAAAATTTGCTCCTGACAGCGATATGGCTAAATCCGCTAGGGGATATATAGACCTTTTAAAATAATTTATTTCTTTAAATGAGGGTAATTGCATGGAAAGCCCAGGAGAATACCTCAAAAGAGAAAGAGAGAGCAGGGGTGTCTCTTTAGAAGACATATCTCATGCAACAAAGATACGGGTGGGGCTTCTTACTGCCATAGAGAGAAACAATTTTGACGCCCTGCCGGCAGCGCCGTTTGTAAAGGGTTTCATACAGGCATACTGTAAACATTTGGGGCTGGATGTGCAGGATGCGCTTCTTCGCTATGAAGCATATATGAAAAGCCTTGCAGAAAGTAAGGCAGCCGCTGCTCAAAAAGAAGACGGGGATACGGACAAAAAAGAGACTGCTCAATTACCCCCCTCCATGATTACATCTTCACGGTCAATCATAGCTATTGTTACTATTGCACTTTTGATAATTATGGCAGGACTATACGCCAGATTCAGAAAACATACACAATCTGCCCTGCCTTCTTCTTATAGAGAAGCTGCGGTTGTAAATAGTGCAGCCAAACCAAAAAAGGGAGAGCCTGCAACATCCGAAGGCCATTCCCAATCTGAAGGACAACTAAGTTTGCCTGCTGTTTCCTCAAACCTTAAAAAAGATGGCAAGAAAATTAAAGAGCTGCCTTCTATAAATACAGTTGGTAAGGAAGAGATCACGCTGATTATTGAAGCCACAAAACCTACATGGCTCAAGGCTGAAGTAGACAGTACCCCCCCCTTTGAAGTATCCCTCAGGGAGGGAGAAAAGGTCAAATGGACTGCAAAGGAAAAACTGTCTATTTTAATCGGCAATGCAGGCGGGATAAATCTAACGTTTAACGGCAATCCGCTCGACAAGATGGGTGATGAGGGGCAGGTGGTGAAGCTCATTCTGCCAAGTATGGAGAAGAAGGTTTTTAGCAGATTGAACGCTCCGGCAGGCACAGTTACGGATAACCCTCCTCATCCGTAGACTGCGCTTGAGCAGCAGCAGCAGTTACCAATATCGTTTGTATATAAGAGGTGTCCTATGGAATTTATTACCCGCTGCAGAAAATGCGGCAGAAAGATGAAAAGCGAAAGGGTAGATGACTATCGCGTAAAGCTTGTGTGTTTATGCGGTTTCTGGGAATTCAAGACAATGCCGGCAGCCAGCAAGGCAATCAACCCATATTATCCACGAGACACATTCTCGCATGTAAAGATTGACGAAAAGGGTGGAATTGTCTTTGAGATGGAAATGGCAAACAGGGAAAAGATGGAGATTATGACCCTTGAAGAGATAAGCATGCTCGCCAGCTCAGACTATGATCTGAACGATGTGCTTCAGTCTGTTGTGGAAAAAACTGCCAAGAGATTGGGTGTAGATGTATCTTCAATATATCTTTGGAATGGAAAGGGGCTTGTCTTAAGGGCAACTACCAGCTTCGTAAAAGAGGCCATTGGAAAGGTGAAACTCAAATTAGGAGAAGGCATTACGGGAACTGCCGCAAAAGAAGGAAAGCCCATATATGTAAAGGATGTATCACAGGACCCGCGTTATAAAAAGTTTTCCGAATTAAGAGAACAGGATTATAAGTCAATGCTATCCCACCCTATAATCCATAAGGGCAAACTCTTCGGCGTGCTGAATGTTCAGACCGTTGCAATAAAAGAGTTTCAGGAAGATGAAATGTATTTTGTTTCAGTAATCAGCAATCTCATCCTTGGCGCTATACGGATGAGAAAAAAGGGTTAAATTGTTTTGTAAGAGCTGCGGAATACCTCTCCCGTCTAATATAGCAAAGTGCCCAAAATGCAGCACAGATCTGCAGGTTCGTAAAGATATTAAGATTTTCCAGCCGGAGCCGGATAAATCACCCCGCAGGATAAAAACACTCCTTTTGGCGACAGGGCTTATTGCTGCTATTGGCGCAGTCTTTTTTACATATACCGCTAAATTCAAACCTTTAGTAAATCAGGCAGCATTAGATAAAAACAGCCAGGCTGCACCAAATACAGAAGATGCCGCAATAGATATCTCAAAGGTTGTTAAAGAGCAGCCTACCCCAGATGTAGTAACGGAACCAAATGATTTGTTAGACTCTCGCATAAGCTCATTATACAAAGAGGGGGTTGATTATTTTAAAAAAGGAAACTATCAAAAAGCAAAGGAAAATTTTGAAGCAGCGTTAGCTGAAGCCCCTTCTCATACAGCAATTAAAGCAAATCTTGGAGTCACCTTAGCTAAAATTGCCTGGGTGGAAATGGAAAAGGCTGACTATGGAGAAGCTATAAGGCTCTTCTATGATGCCCTTATTCATAATCCTCTCCTTTATAATGCGCAAAAAGGCATTGGCCTTGCCTATATAAAACTGAATGAGCCTCAAAAGGCTGCTCCGTATATAGATGCGTATATAGAAAAAAAATCTGGAGATTTTTATAATAGAGAACTCCTTTTCTCGCTTGCTGAGGCATTTCTAAAGAAAGGGAGCAGAGAAACAGCCACGCTCTACTTAGAAAAACTTATTAACATTGACCCATATAATAATGAGGCAAGGAGAAGGCTTGCGCTACTGAAAAAAGAAAACCAGACCGAAGAAGGATTCCAGAAAAAAGAGGGCAGTCATTTTACTGTCAAATTTGAAGGCGGAGAAAATTCAGATATCGGCCATATGATTTCAATAATCATGGAAGAGGCGTATGTCAAGGTTGGTTCTGACATTGGATATTACCCTGAAGACAGGATAGAGGCTGTCTTATACACTCAGCAGCAATTTGCTGATGTAACCAGGGCTCCAGGCTGGGCAGGGGCGCTATACGACGGCAGGATAAAGATACCTGTCGGAGGAACAACAAACAGGACAAATCTTTTAGAAAAGGTGCTTTTTCATGAATATGCCCATGCCCTTGTGCATAGACTTTCTTACGGCAAGGCTCCGGTATGGCTAAATGAAGGGCTTGCCCAGCACGAGGAAGGGGCAGTCAATGAAAATATAAATCAGGTTCTGGCAATTGTTGCAAAATTAGAAAAAGCCCCGCCCCTCAGAGTATTTGAAGGCTCATTCATGGGCTTCAATGGCACGCAGGTCATGATAGCCTACTCTGTAAGCCTTTCAGCAACAGAATATATCATAAATGAATTTGGCATGTCGGCGGTTAAACGTATTTTAGAAAATGTTGGGGCAGGGAAAAGTATGGAAGAAGCTATATCGTCTTCTATTTATATCTCTTATGAGGACCTGCAAAAGAATTGGTTTATGGCGCTGAAGAAAAGGTATGAAAGGTAGTTCACCACACCCCTGTTGCAAGATACTCATGCATCGAATCCGCAGCCTTCCTGCCGTCGCCCATAGCAAGGATGACAGTTGCGCCGCCCCGGACAATATCGCCGCCTGAGAATACGGCTTTTTTACTCGTCCTTCCAGTGTCAGGGTTCACTGTGATGTTACCCCATTTGTTGACCTTTATGTCCGGAGTTATCTGAGGGATGAGCGGATTTGCGCCATTGCCGATTGCAATGATTGCAACATCCACATCTATCTGAAATTCAGAGCCTTTGACCGCTACCGGCCTTCTTCTCCCTGATTCGTCAGGCTCTCCAAGCTCCATCTTTATACATTCAATCTTCTTGAGCCTTGCTTCATCATCGCCGATAAATTTTATAGGATTGGTAAGGAGCATAAACTTCAAGCCTTCTTCTTCGCCGTGATGGATCTCTTCAATCCTTGCCGGAAGCTCTTCCCTTGAACGTCTATAAACAATTGTCACTTCTTCAGGACAGAGCCTCAGGGCCGTTCTTGCGGCATCCATTGCCGTGTTGCCGCCGCCGATTACAACCACCTTTTTGCCGCGCAGCACAGGCGTGTCATATTCCGGGAATTGATATGCGCGCATCAGATTCACGCGGGTAAGATATTCATTTGCAGAATATACTCCAATCAGATTTTCTCCTGGGATGTTCATAAAGGTCGGAAGCCCCGCGCCTGTGCCGACAAATACGGCATTGTAGCCGTTTGACAGGAGCTCATCTATGGTTTCAAGTTTCCCGACAACCGCATTGCACACAATCTCAACGCCCATCTTTTTCAGGTATTCTACCTCTGATTCAACAATCTTTTTTGGCAGTCTGAATTCGGGGATGCCGTACATCAAAACCCCGCCTGCAACGTGGAGCGCCTCAAACACAGTAACCTTGTGCCCTTTTTTCACCAAATCCCCTGCAACGGTCAAACCTGCAGGCCCTGCGCCGACGACTGCCGCCTTTTTTCCTGTCCATTTCGGCATGGCTGGAATTGTAACCTCGGCATGCTCTCTTTCATAATCTGCCGCAAACCTTTCAAGCCTTCCGATGGATACGGGCTGGCCTTTTTTGCCCACCACGCACACCTTTTCGCACTGGTCTTCCTGGGGGCAGACCCTCCCGCACACTGCGGGCAGGCCGTTGGTCTCTTTTAGCTTTCTTGCAGCCTCAACAAACTTGCCTTCTGCAATCAGCCTTATAAACCACGGAATATCTATATTTACAGGGCATCCGCCGACACACAACGGGTTCTTGCACTGGATGCATCTTTTTGCCTCTTCCATTGCAAGCTCAGCCGTATATCCATAGGGAACCTCATAGAAATTTTTTACCCGCTCTTCAGGGGCCTGCTCGGGCATTGCCTGCTTTGGGATTTTCATTCGCTCTTTAATCTCTTTCGGATCCATTAACAATTGCTCCTTTCGTAGCAGCGTGCGCCTTCGTGATAAGTTGCCTCTTCCATTGCGATTTTTTCCTCTTTGAGATAGCTCCTGTTTCTCCTGATGATCTCATCAAAATCAACTTCATGGCCGTCAAACTCAGGGCCGTCAACACAGACAAATTGGTTTTTGCCGCCAATGGTTACCCTGCATGAGCCGCACATACCTGTGCCGTCAACCATGATAGGATTCAAACTGACAACCGTATGTATTTTATAAGGCCGTGTTACATTGCATACCGCCCTCATCATAGGCACAGGGCCTATGCCGACAACCAGACCGATCTTTGTCTGCTCATCTATCAGCTTTTGAAGTATCTGAGTCACAAACCCGTGATGGCCGTAACTGCCGTCGTCTGTTGTTACAATCAGTTCA
>JACPZB010000063.1 GCA_016195725.1 Deltaproteobacteria bacterium
ATGATAAACATCAAATATCATATCCTTTGTTGAGGTATCCTGCTTTCTTTCATTATTGAGATATGTTTCTATCCTCACATCAATGGGATTCAAATCCGTCTCTATCCACGGCCCAATAGGCGCAAAGGTATCAAAACCCTTGGCACGGATATACTGAATATCTTTCCCCTGCAGATCCCGCGCAGTAACATCATTAAAACAGGTGTAGCCCAGGATATACTCTTTGGCATCCTCTTTTTTAATCATATACGCCTTTTTGCCAATAACAATCGCAAGCTCGCCTTCATAGTCAACGCGCCTCGACATGTGATGCGGATAGATAATCGCGTCATAATGCCCTATTACAGCAGTAGAAGGCTTCATAAACAACATCGGCTCTTCTGGCAAAGGCTTATGAAACTCCGCTGCATGGGCCTTGTAATTTAAGCCGATGGCGACTATCTTGGACGGTTCACAAGGGGCTAATAATTTTACTGCATTCAGCTTATGGTTAGCAGATGTTTTCTTAAAATTATCAAAGATACTGCCTTCTATCTCAACGATATTTTCAGTTTCTACAATACCAAATTTTATTAAGCCATCTTTCAGAAATCGTGCAAGTTTCAATAACCATCTCCTTCTCTATTTTCAAAACCCAAGTCTTTCAGCTTCAGTCAGTTCACGCTCAAAAATGTCCCACATGCAAGGCGGAGCAAGGCTTCAAGCAAGACATACTGGGGGCAGATTTAAAATCTGTCCCCAAGTTGAAGCAGCAGCAAGGCATCAGGCTTCGTCGTAAGCTCAGCCGAACGATGGGCGTTTTTCAGCGTGAACCCTTCTCCACCATTGCCTTTATCTTCAGTCGCAACGCATTCAACTTTATAAACCCTTCCGCATCCTTCTGGTCATACACAACATCCTCTTCAAATGTGGCAAAATCAGGATGGTATAGCGATTTATCTGATTTTCTGCCAACCACATCGCAGCTGCCCTTATAAAGTTTCAGCCTCGCCGTGCCGGTTACGCCTTTCAATGCCTCATCTATCATGGTTTGCAACATTTCTCTCTCAGGCGAATACCAGTAGCCGTAATAGACCAAATCAGCATATTTTGAAATCAGGCTGTCTCTGAGATGCAGCACTTCTCTATCCATAGTGATGGACTCTACAGCCCTCCGCGCCGCATGGAGAATGGTTCCGCCTGGCGTTTCATACACACCCCTGCTCTTCATGCCCACATAGCGGTTTTCCACCAGGTCAATTCTTCCGATTCCGTTCATGCCGCCGAGCCTGTTCAATTCTGCCAGAAGTTTTGCGGGAGAGAATTTTTTGCCGTTCACGGCAACGGGATTGCCGTCTACGAAGTCTATCTCGATATAACTCGGTTTATTCGGCGCCTTTTCCGGCGAAACGCTCAATACGAACATATCCTCCGGAGGCTCAGCCCATGGGTCTTCCAGAATGCCGCCTTCAAAACTTATGTGAAAGAGATTTCTGTCCGAACTATACGGCTTTGCCTTTGTGGCGGTTACGGGGATATTGTGCTGCTCCGCATAATCTATCAAATCGGTGCGGGATTTCATTTCCCACTCTCGCCACGGCGCAATGACCTTGATATGAGGGTTGATGGCATAATAGGTAAGTTCAAAGCGAACCTGATCATTCCCCTTGCCGGTAGCGCCGTGACAGACTGCATCAGCCTTTTCCTTTTTTGCAATCTCCATCTGCGCCTTGGCAATGAGCGGCCTGGCAATGGATGTGCCGAGCAGGTATTTTCCTTCATACACCGCCCCTGCGCGGAGCATGGGAAATATGAAATCCCGGACAAACTCCTCTTTCAGATCTTTGATATAAATCTTCTTTGCGCCTGTGGCTATGGCCTTTTTCCTGAGCGGCGCAAGTTCCTCGCCCTGTCCCAGATCAGCGGCAAAGGCGATCACCTCGCAGTCATAATTTTCGGCTAACCACTTGATGATAACAGAGGTATCAAGACCTCCTGAATAGGCTACAACCACTTTTGTAATCTCAGACATTTAATCCTCCAAAGTATTGGTAATTGATTAAGATAGACGATACGACAGGTATACTACCTTACTAAACTAAGCCTCTGGATGCAACAATTTTTCCAAAATCACCTTCTGTACATGGAGCCGGTTTTCCGCCTGGTCAAAGACAACGGAATTCGCGCCTTCCAGAACCTCATCCGTTATCTCCTCTCCCCTATGCGCAGGCAGGCAGTGCATGACTATGGCGTCTTTTTTTGCAAGTTTCAAAATCTCTGAATTTATCTGATAGCCTTTGAACGCCTTTTTCCGTTTCTCTGTTTCTTCTTCCTGTCCCATGCTTGCCCAGACATCAGTATTCAGGACATCTGCATCCTTTGCAACTTTCTTCGGGTCATTCACAACTTCTATTTTTGACCCTGCCTCTTTTTTTGCCTTTGCCAAGATATTCTTATCAGGCAAGTATCCGTCCGGACAGGCAAGCATCAAGTCAAATCCAAGCCGCGCTGCCGCCTCAATCCACGAATTAGCCATGTTGTTACCGTCGCCTATCCACGCAACCTTGATCCCTTTGCAGCTACCCTTTTTCTCTACAATCGTAAAAACATCTGTCAAGACCTGACACGGGTGATGCAAATCTGTAAGACCGTTTATAACCGGCACTGAAGAATAGTGCGCAAATTCTTCTACTATTTCATGGCCGAATGTCCTGATGACAATGCCGTCAACATAACGGGACAATACCCTAGCCGTGTCTTTTATAGGTTCGCCGCGGCCAATTTGCGAATCCCTCTGACTTATGAATATGACGTTACCGCCCAGTTGATACATGGCAACTTCAAATGAAACCCTTGTCCGTGTGGATGCCTTTTCAAAGATAAGGCCGATGGTCTTGCCAATAAGAGGTGTATGCGGAATCCCCCTCTTTTGCCTTTGTTTGAACACACGGGTCTTCTCAAAGGTAGCATCTATTTCAGCCTTTGTAAGGCCAGAGATTGTTAATAAATGTTTTGTCATGTTTATTAAGTTAGTAATTTCTTTTATTTCTTTACTGATAACTGTTTTTTCAATATTCCCATCATCTCATCCACATCTTTCTCTGTCACAACAAGCGGCGGGATAAATCTTAATATTTTATCAGCAGTGCAGTTTATTAAAAGCCCCTTTTCCATACAAGCCTTTACAACATCTGCGCCTGGAATAGTCAGTTCCATGCCGATAATCAAGCCCTTTCCACGAATCTCTTTGATGAACGGAAATTCTGCTTTTAGTTTATTTAATTTTTCAAGGAGATATTTTCCAACCTTCCGGCAATTTTCCAACATACCTTCTTCTAAAACCGCCTTTATTGCCGCAATCCCTGCCGCTGTTGCAAGTGGATTGCCTCCAAAGGTAGAGGCGTGAGTTCCGGGAATGAAACTCTTTGCAACCTCGTCCGTTGCCAGCATTGCGCCAATGGCAACGCCGCCTGCCAGCCCCTTTGCCAAAGTCATAATATCCGGCGCTACATCATAATGCTCATAAGCAAAGAGCTTTCCCGTTCTGCCCATGCCGACCTGAACCTCGTCAAAAATGAGAAGCATGCCTTTTTCTTTGCAGAGCGCCTTCAACTCCTTCAGATAATTATCGGATGGAATGTTCACCCCGCCCTCGCCCTGAATCGGTTCAACCATGACCGCAGCCGTTTGTGGTGTTATGGCATTGGCGACCGCCTTAACATCATTGAATGGCACATAGATAAATTTTTCCAGGAGCGGCTCAAATCCCGCCTGAAACTTTTTCTGGCCTGTTGCCGCAAGAGTTGCCATAGTCCTTCCGTGAAAGGATTTTTCCATGGTAATTATCTGAAATCTATTTTCACCCTTATCCTTAAAATATTTTCTCGTAAGCTTGATCGCAGCCTCGTTCGCCTCCGCGCCTGAGTTGCAAAAAAATGCCTTTTGAGCAAATGAGTTCTTGCAGAGCAGTTCCGCAAGCTCTGCCTGCGGCTCAATGTGATAGAGGTTGGAAATATGGATGAGCTTCTCCGCCTGCTCCTGAACGGCCTTTACCACCTTCGGATGGCAGTGCCCAAGATTGCAAACCGCCAAACCTGCCACAAAATCCAGATACTCTTTCCCCTCCGCATCCCATACCCTGCACCCTTTGCCTCTTGTAATGGCAATGGGGAAGCGGTTGTAGGTGGTGACGATGTATTTACCGGTGAGATTGATGATTTCCTGTGTATTCAAATTTTCATCCTCGCACTTAATTTATTGTTTTTGCCTTAATTACCCTATCTATCCCTGCAAAGTCTTTTATAACGGTTATATCTTCAAAAACATTACTTTGCTCTATCAGATTTTTTATCTTTTCTGCCTGTCCGTAACCCATCTCTAACATTAAGTAACCGCCTTTAGCCAGATATGCCGGCGCATCGGCGATAATCTTTCTGTAAAAATCAAGGCCGTCATCGCCGCCGTAGAGGGCTGCTTGCGGCTCATAATCTTTTACCTCCGGTTGAAGCTCGTTCATCATCTTTTTTGAAATATAAGGTGGATTGGAAACAATCAAATCAAACTTTTCTTTTAGGCCAGAACCTTTCAAAGGTTCAAACAGGCTGCCTTGAATAAAAGTTATCCTATCCGCAACACCATGCCTTTCTGCATTTTCTCTCGATATGTTCAAAGCCATTTCTGATATATCAGTCACATATACCTTGCAGTCAGGAATCTCTTTTGCAAGGGCAATGGCAATACAACCGCTGCCGGTGCATAAGTCAAGTATCGTAAACTGTGAATTGTGAACTGTGAACCGTGAAATACTGTTTGTTTGTTTTTTTCTACAGTTAACATTTAACAGTTTACAGTTTACAGCCTCCACCGCTTCTTCCACCAATATCTCTGTCTCGGGCCTTGGTATAAGGACATCCTTATTTACTTTAAAGGGAAGCCCCCAAAATTCCTGTTCGCCAATTATATATTGGGACGGTTCCCTTTTTATCCGCCTACCAACAAAATCCATAAGCCTCTGCATCTCGTTGAAAGCAAGGGTGCCGCTACAATGCAGATGAAGCTCAATTCTCTTGCAGCCAAGCGCATGCGCCAGCAAATACTCTGCCTCTGCTTTAGGGTCAGGAACTTCATATCTCGTAAGACAATCTTCTGCCCATGAAAGGATTTCTCTTATGGTCAAGGTTTTTTCAGTTATGCCTAACATATTTCACTTATTACCCACAGCATTAAGCACTTCACATTGTATAGAGCTGTGGGCCGTTATCTGGCCAAAGAGATCTCCATGCAAAACCTTCTTTTCATGAGCAGCGCTACTGCCTCTCTTGTCCAGAGATACCATGGCAGTTTGAGCTGCTCTGGCGTGCGATCCTGTATTGCCTTAACAATCTGCGCCGCCTGACAGGGGAGGAGCGAGCCGCCTTTAGGTCGCCCCTTTTGTTTGGCTTTAAGCGCTTTCACACCGTCTTTGCGGCGGGGGCGCGCCTTAATCCATTTGCCTACAGCCTAGCGGGTAACGCCGAGCATGAGGAGGGCTGCATCTCTTTTGTTTTATCCCGCCAAGAACTGCCTTGACGGCTTTGCGGCAAAGGTCTTCTTGCGCTGCAGATGGAAGAGAACGGATATCTTTTATTTTCATCTCCTTACCGCATGATAAATTATAGCAAAACGAAATCTGTTTGTTGCGCTGGTTGGCAAAAAACCCAATCGTACCTTTTTATCTAACACTCTTGGAAATTCGTAAAGTGTAACCTGAAATAGCCTTTCCTCATCCGCAATTTTGCCTCTATCTGTTTCTTTTCTGTTTCGTTTTTTGCCTGCGTCAACTGCTTTTTTAATTCCTTAATCTCTTTCTGCTTTTGTCATAAGCCTCTTGTATCTTTTTGTAATCCTCAATAAGCGACCTTTCCTTGACCCTCTTTGCCATCTCCTCCATCTTATCAGGATTGACTATTGCCTTTATATTGACCCAAAAGTGAAAGCCATCTCCAATAATAGTTCTTTTCTTATCAAGCATCTCCACTTCCATGAAGCCTGATGCCAAAACCTCAATCTCATCTTCAGTCATTTGTTTACAGTATTCTGAATTTCATTTGTTATATTTATGAACTCGTTCCTGTTCTTGCTTGTTATTGATAGTTCCATATTTTACTTGTTTCTCTTTGCGCCCCTTTGACAAATCCAGAAAATTCCCATCTTCAAAAACCTAATTCCTAATCACCGCGACTGTTTATTTCTTAAAAGTATCTGCAAATTCTTGCATCCATTTTTATTGCTCATATCACATGCCTTTTGAAAATCAGAAAGCGCTTCACCAATATTCCCTTTCTTTGCAGCATAGGCCCAACCACGATTATTGTAGGCTGATGCATAACCTGGATTTATGGCAATAGCTTTACTGTAATCCTCAACCGCCGTATCATACTGACTTTTATTTACATAGGCATTCCCACGATTATAATAGGCTTCGGCATAATTTCGGCTTATGGCAATTGCCTTATTATAATCCTCAATAGCCCTGTCGTATTCCCCTTTGCTTGCAAAGGCGATACCGCGATTTAAGTAGCCGTATACGGCACCAGGGTTTATGGCAATTGCCTTATTGTAGTCTTCAATTGCCATATCATATTGACCTTTGTTGCGATAGGCAATGCCGCGATTATTATAGGCTTTGGCATAATTTGGGTTAATAGCAATCACTTTATTATAATTCTCAATCGCCATGTCATATTGGCTTCTATCATCATAAGCAAATCCAAGATTATTATATCCCCTTATTTTATCAGGGCTCTTTCTCACCGCATCATTCCACAATTGCACCTCATCCTGCCAGATTGCATTTCTTTTAAAGACCGCAAACGATATAACGATTAAAAGAAAGAGGGTAGTGAGGATGCGAAAAACTTTCACCTTGCTATTTCCAAAAAATTCCTCAATATATCTTTACCGGCCTTTGTGAGTATTGACTCAGGATGAAACTGGACGCCTTCCAGTATAATTTTATTCTGCCCCTTACCCCTTGCCCCTTGCCCCTCTTCTTTATACCTTACACCCATTATCTCATCTTCCTTTGTCCATGCGCTGATCTCAAGGCAATCCGGCAAGGTGTCTTTTTTAATCAAAAGAGAATGATAGCGGGTTGCCTCAAAAGGATTTGCTATGCCTTTAAATATAGTTTTGCCGTCGTGATATATGGGTGAAATCTTTCCATGCATAAGCCTCTCTGCCCTTACAATCTTTGCGCCAAAGGCATAGCCTATGGACTGATGTCCCAGACAAACTCCAAGCATAGGTATCTTTCCTGAGAACTTTTTTATAACATGAACAGACACACCTGCCTTCTCAGGGTCACACGGACCCGGTGATATTACAATACTATCCGGCTTAAGTTTTTCAATCTCTTCTATCGTAATCTTATCATTACGGTAGACCTTTATATCCTGCCCAAGTTCGCCAAAATATTGAACCAGGTTATAGGTAAAGGAATCATAGTTATCAATTATGAGAAGCATGTATTTATCCTTTTTAGTCTGGTTCACGCTCAAAAATTGCCCAGATGCAAGGCGCCAATGAGCGAGCAGCGGAGCATACTTTTTTAGGTATGTGAGCAACGCAGCAACAAAGACAAAGCAGGGGACGACCATTGCGAAGCAATGGGTCAGGCATTTTTTAGCGTGAACTACTTCAACCCCTCCCTTGCCATCTCAACCGCCTTGAGCATTGCCTTTGACTTATTTATAGTCTCCTGATATTCTTTTTCAGGCTCTGAATCAGCCACAATGCCTGCGCCTGCCTGAATGTAAATCTTATCATTTTTTACGACCAGAGTCCTTATGGTAATCGCCATGTCCATGTTTCCTGAAAAACCAAAATAACCCACAGAGCCGCCATATGCACCCCTTTTACAAGGCTCTATCTCTTCAATAATCTCCATTGCCCTTACCTTTGGCGCCCCGGTCAATGTGCCGGCAGGAAAGCATGCACGTAGTGCATCAAAGCTGTCTTTATTCCTTTTCAATTGACCATATACATTTGAAACAATGTGCATAACATGGGAATATCTTTCTACTACCATAAGCTCATTTACAGCAACGCTTCCTGTCTCTGCAACCCTTCCCACATCGTTCCTGCCCAAGTCAACAAGCATGATATGCTCTGCAATCTCCTTCGGATCTTTCAGAAGCTCTTCCTCAAGCCTTTTGTCTTCAACCTCGTTCTTCCCCCTCGGCCTGGTGCCTGCAAGAGGCCTTACATCAACATCCTTTCCTTCTACCCTGACAAGTATCTCAGGTGAAGAGCCGATCAGTTCTATGCCATCAAGCCTCAAATAAAACATATACGGTGACGGATTTATAACCCTGAGGGCCCTGTAAATATCAAACGGCTCTACATCCAGCTTTGTTTCAAACCTCTGGGACAAAACCACCTGAATAATATCCCCTGCCTGAATATACTCCTTTGCCTTAAGAACACCGTCTATAAATTTCCGCTTAGGAAAGTTAGAAGCGATCTCCGCGCTGCTGACCTTTCTTGCTGTCTTCTTTTTCCGCGACCCGGGTGGATTTATCTCAAGCCTCTTGACTATGGCGTCTATCTTTTTAACCGCCTTTTTATAAACATGCGCAGCCCTATCCCCCTCTTCAATCAGTGCATTCGCAATAATCTTTACCTTGTGTTCAAGATTGTCAAAAACAAGAACGGTATCTGTAATAACAAAAAATGCATCGTATATATCAACATCACACGGTGCAATATCAGGAAGGTCTTCAAAAAATTTGACCATGTCATAGCCAATATAGCCCACAGCGCCGCCGTAAAACCGGGGAAGCGCATCTCCCACTACAGGTCTGTATCTGGAGAGTATTTCTTTCAAAACAGCTATAGGGTCTCCCTTTCTTTTATCACTTTTCCCATCCGTGATAATCTCTATATTGTCACCCTTACTTTTAAATATGATCCTTGGGTCTATGCCGAGCAGACTATACCTGCCCCACTTTTCGCCCCCTTCCACACTCTCGAGCAGAAATGCAACTCCACCCTTATCAATGCTTTTAAAAGCAGAAACAGGCGTCTCCATATCCGCCATAATCTCCTTGAATACAGGGATAAGATTGCCTTTTTCTGCCCTATGCATAAAATCCTCTAATGAGGGAAAGTATCTGATTTTTTTCATAATATCGGATTAATCTAACACACAGAAACTATGAGGTCAAGGATTATGGCCTGCCTAAAGACAACTAAAACCCTTATTGTTTGATATGGTTGTAAATGTCACAGAGAACAAAAAGGCATACAATTATTTTTAAAATAATCTTCCGTCAGGCATAGAAATTCTCGGCGGCATGAGTTCAATGCTGCTCTGGCGTCTAATAAAGGAAAAACCGGTTCAAGAGGAAGAACTCAAGAAAGGCCTCCAAGAACATCAAACTCTCTATAAGATAGCAGTAGAACTTGCCTTTGCTGGAAAATATGAAAAGATATTTGACATAATTTTAAGTTAGCGCAATGGAACTCGCCAACACCCCCGCGGCAGCGTTGTCATAGTGGATGAAAAGAATGGAATGTTACGGATGGTCATGACAAAGGATTTTAGTCGGCGTTTTATCTCAATATCGACTATATGGGCGGCAAAGAATACCGTCTGCGTCTACATCCCTGATTCATAACACTATCTTTCTCTTTTTACATATATCTCTTTCGTAATATCAGAATCTATAGCTAAAGTAGTCTCTCCAATCTCTATCACAAAAGAAGGCTGCTTCTGATGCAATCTGATAATACTGCCCGGAACAATGCCAAGAGAACCGAGTCTGTCCAATCTGGAATGAGAGCGGGGAAGAATAAAAACTATCCTCCCTTTCTGACCTACCTCCATATCCTTCAGCGGCTGGACAAGCGGACTTACTTCTATTTTAAATTTTTCACAGCACTCTCCGCGGGGTATAGGAAGGCCATGTGGACATGTCGGAGGATGGCCCAAAAGGGTGCAGATACTGTCGGTAACCAGGGAAGAAAGGGAATGTTCAAAACTGCACGCATTTTCTTCCACTGCCTTCTCTTCAATATCCAAAACTTCTGTTAAAAGCCTTTCTGCCAATCTATGCCTTCTGATTGTCGCCTCTGCCAACCCCTCTCCTTTTGGCGTAAGCGCAATCCTGTCGTCCTTGATATGCACCAACCCGCCGTCTTCTAATGCCGATAAGGTTTCCCTATCTGCCTTTGCCTCTTTAACCTCGGCTATATTTAAAAGAGCAGCAATGCTATCTTTGCCTGTTTCCCTCTGGGTCCAGATAAATTCCAGAATCTCTTCCACTGTCTTTTGGTCTATCATAGGATCTCCCTTTCAGGCTGAAGGCTTAAGGCTGAAGACTGAAGGAAAAAGAAAAAAATATAGTATTTGTCTTCCTTCAGCCTTACGCCATCAGCCTTCAACCTATATTTACTTCCAATACCCTCAATATAAAATTTAACACACCGCCGACAAGCACAGCAAATGGAAATATGAATGTGCTCATCCATACGGCAGTCGCAAGACCCCGCTCCTTTACTATCATAAAAAAATTGGCTATGCATGGGACAAAAAGGGTCATGGTAACAAGACTGACCACAACCTGAACAGGACTTAACAGGCCGTCCCTCTGCAGCACAAAAAGCCCTGCAGCGCCATAGTCCCTTCTCAAGAAACCTACAATAAACGCCTCGGTAGCCCTGGCAGGCAAATCAAGGAAATGAACAATAACCGGAGATGCAATCTTTTCCAATATATTCAATATCGCTATCTTGTCCAGGATGAATAAAAACAGCGTCCCGAGGACAAAGAGAGGCACTGCCTCTCTCAAATACCATTCTATCCTCACAAGGGTTTTGATGAGTATGTTGGAGAACTTTGGGACTCTTATCGGCGGGATCTCCAGCAAAAAATCCGATGTCTCGCCTGGGATAACCTTTGACGCGAGAAAACCTACCAAAAGCATAATAAATATCATAACCCCTCCCCACCAGAGGGTTGCCTTGAACGATAATCCTCCGAGCATGCCGAGGATCACACCAAGCTGGGCGGAACACGGCACACCGAGGGCCAGAAGCAGGGTTACAATTATCCTCTCTTTCTTGCTCTCCAGTATCCTTGTGGTCATGGTGGCCATGGTGTCGCAGCCCAGGCCGAGAACCATGGGCAGCACGGCCTTGCCATTGAGTCCGATGAGCTTGAATATCTTATCCACCATCACCGCAAGCCTGGGGAGATAGCCGGAATCTTCCAGCAGACCGAAGAATATGAAAAAATATCCTACAATAGGAAGGATGATGGCAATCGCGTAGGTAAGCGCCATGGTTATGAGACCATACGGCCCGACAATCAACTCCTGCACAATCTTTATCGGTATTAATGTCTTCACAACCCTTGTTGCCCACGGATTAAGATATTCGCCAAACGCTATCTTTTCCAGAAAATTGACGCTGGTTCCGGCCCCAAACTGGCCGACAAACATATACATTAAATACAGGATGGCGAGCAAGATAGGAATGCCGGCAACAGGGTGCATTGACCACTTCCCTATAAATCTTGCCGCCCTTCCGCCGCTGGCAGACTCTACCGTCACAACATCCGCCACAATCCTGTCAACCACCTTGAGCCTCTCAATATTCAGTAGATAGCTCAGCGGTTCAGAATAGCGCGATTGAACAGCATACCGAATGTCTTCTATCTTTTTAACGGCATCCTCTGAAAGAATTTTATGCAGCCAGACGTTCAGCGTCTCGTCTCCTGATAGGAGCATTAGGGCAACAGCCCTCTTTGATATAAATGCACCAGGCAGGAATGTTTCAATAGTGTGTATTGCATCCTCTATATCAGCGCCGTAGCTGATCTTGAAATGAGATACCCTTTGAGAAGAAACGGTTGCGATCAGCTCATCTATTCCCCATCTCTGGGTTGCAATGGTTGGAATCATATCAATGCCGAACAAAACGGACAATCGTTCTATATCTACCTTCCACCCCCTGCTCCTTGCCTCGTCTATCATATTCAGGGCAAGCGAAAAAGGAAGCCCTATCTCGGCCAACTGGATGGATATAAGAAGCGCCCTTCTTAAATTTTTTGTATCTCCCACCTGAATTACACAGTGAGCCTTTTCATGCAGCAATATATCCCTTGTAACCCTCTCGTCTTCAGACATCGGCACAAGGCTGTTCACACCGGGGGTATCCATGACAGTATATCTTTCTCCCCCGATAGTTGCGCTTCCCCTGCTTACCTCCACCGTTGTGCCCGGATAATTGGATACGGTTACATATCTCCCTGTCAGCACGCCGAATATGACACTCTTCCCGACATTCGGATTGCCGACCAGGATAAGTCTTTTATCATTATTATCAATCTTTATGTTGTGATGTTCGTGCATATATAAATACAGGCAATAGGCTAGAGGTGATGGGCAATAGAAAAAATCCCATAGGCAATAGCCTATAGCCTATTGCCTATGGCCTGCCTCCATTATGATAATAAAAATTATTTTCAAAATCAAGAGAAAAAATTTTTAACTACCGCATTTTGAACAAAAACCGTACAGCTCCAACTTATGATTGGTGACGGTAAAATTCAACTTATCGGCTATTTCCTTTTGCAGATGCTCTATCTTCTGATTCTCGAATTCCATAATCCTGCCGCACCTGACGCATATGCAGTGGTCATGGTGGCTGTCATCGGGTATATGTTCATACCTCGTCTGGCCGTCGCCAAACTGCCTTTCCATGGCAATTCCACACTCCGTCAGAAGCTTCATGGTTCTGTAAACTGTCGCATAACCGATCTTTGGGTTTTTGCGCCTGACTTTCTTCAGGAGCTCTTCCAGATTTATATGGGTAGTGGTCTTAAAAAATACATCTATGATGTCGTCTCTCTGGGTAGTGGATTTGAGGCCCTTTTCGTGGAGATATTTTTGGAGGAGTTCTTTCTTGTCAGCCAGCTTCATAGGTGAGTTATAAGTCAAAAGTCATCAGTCAGAAGTTAAAGATAAGACATTTGCAACTCTTGACTCCTGACTTTTTACTTCTGACTTGATTTTTGGAGCGGGCGACGGGATTCGAACCCGCGACCCCGACCTTGGCAAGGTCGTGCTCTACCAGCTGAGCTACACCCGCAATAACTGCATCTCTTATCTTTAAGCAACCACTAACAACTGTTCTATCTATGCTACCTTCTTATTCTGTTTAGTAGAACTTGCTCTTTTCTTCCGCGAGGCGGTTTTCTTGGTCTTTTCTTTCTTCTCTTCCCTTGCCTCACCTGTTTCTAACAGTTCAACTATTGCCATTGGACTAGAATCGCCGGGTCTTACATCGGCATGGAGTATTCTCGTATACCCGCCACTCCTATCTTTATATCGACGGGATATATCTTCAAAAAGCTTTGTAACAACAGCCTTATCCCGCATAAAGGCCATTGCCCGCCTTCTTGCAGGCATATCGCCATGCTTGCCTAAGGTAATCATATTTTCAGCCAAACTCCTCAATTCTTTAGCCTTAGCCGCTGTTGTTCTTATTCTACCGTGTAAGAAGAGCGAATTGGTCATATTCGTCAGCATACATCTCAAATGGCCGACTGGTCTATCAAATCTTTTTTCATCTCTATTGTGTCTCACAGGAACTCCTTTACTGAAGTCTTGCGTCTCGTGTCTTATGTGTGACCTTTTACACCGTTTCCTTTATTTTTACCGCCATTTTGTCTAATTCTTCTCTGAATGGAAAATTATCTATCCTCATGCCAAAACCGAGTCCCATGTTGTTCAGCATCTCTTTTATCTCATTTAAAGACTTCCTCCCGAAATTCTTTGTCTTTAACATCTCTTGCTCTGTCTTTTGAACTAATTCTCCAATGTATTTTATATCAGCATTCTTAAGGCAGTTAGCCGACCGTACAGAAAGTTCCATTTCATCCACCATCCTAAAAAGATTTTCATTTAAAGATATAGATTTGCCTTCTGTTTCCTCTTCCCCTGCTTCTTTCTCTTCGGGTTCTTCAAATGGTATAAATATGTTCAGTTGATCCTTGAGTATCTTGGCCGCAAATGCAACAGCATCCTGAGGATTTACTGCACCGGTAGTCCAAACCTCCATAGTGAGTTTATCATAATCAGCCCTCTGGCCGACCCTTGCGTTGCTGACATTATAGTTTACCCGTATCACCGGACTAAAGATGGCATCGATAGGGATAGCGCCTATTGATTGGTTTTCCTCTTTATTTCTTACAGCAGGAACATACCCCTTCCCTGCCTTAACAATCAACTCTGCCTCCATCTTGGCATCCTTAGCAAGGGCAGCAATGTACAGGTCTGGATTCAAAATCTCTACGGTTGAATCGCATATTATATCACCGGCTCTTATCTCTCCTTCATCTTTTGACTTTATTCTGATAATTTTTGCCCCTTGACCATGCAGCTTAATCCTTACCTGCTTGAGATTCAATATAATATCTGACACATCCTCTTTCACCCCAGGGATAGAGGAAAATTCGTGAAGAACACCGTCAAATTTTACCGATACAATAGCAGCGCCCTGCAAGGAAGAAAGCAAAATTCTCCTTATGGAATTACCTATAGTAATGCCAAATCCTCTCTCGAGAGGTTCGGCTATAAATTTGCCATAGGTGTTGGTCAAGGTATCCTTATCAACCTCTAATCTTTTAGGTTTGATTAGATCCCGCCAATTCTTTTGCATATATCCCCCAGATTTAAAAGATTTTTTAAAGACGTGATTTCAGAGCATAAAAATAAAGAGAAAATCAATCTTACTTGTGAAACCAATTAAAACTGTTTCAACTTGGTTAGCTGTTCTCCAGCGATTGTTTACTACTTAGAATACAGCTCTACTATCAATTGTTCTTGAACAGGCATGGTTATATCTTCACGCCTTGGCAACGCTTTAACAACTCCCTTGTAGCTTGCCTTATCAAGCTCCAGCCACTGGGGAATACCGCGTCTTTCCACAGCCTCTAATGCTTCATTGAGCCTTGCCTTATTCTTGCTCTTTTCCTTAACCTCGACTGCCTCGCCTGGCTTAACAAGGTAAGATGGTATATTTACATTCTTCCCATTTACCAAAAGGTGTCTGTGCATAATCAGCTGTCTGGCATCGCTTCTTGAATCAGCAAATCCCAGACGATACGCCACATTGTCAAGCCTTCTTTCTAAAAGAAGAAGGAGATTTTCTCCTGTAATGCCTCTTATCCTTTCTGCCTTCTTGAAATAACCATGGAACTGCCTTTCCATGAGACCGTACATCCTCTTGACCTTCTGCTTTTCTCTCAGTTGCAATGCATACGCAGTAACCTTACCTCTTCCCTGTCCATGCTGTCCAGGCGCATAACTTCTCCTCTCAAAGGCGCATCTGTCTGTATAACACCTATTGCCCTTGAAGAAAAGTTTTATTCCTTCTCGCCTGCATATCTTGCATACAGATTCAATATATCTTCCCAATGTTTCCTCCCACAAACAAAATTTGAAATTTGAAATTTCATTACACCCTTCTTCTTTTCGGCGGTCTGCATCCATTATGGGGAATTGGAGTCACATCCCTGATGAGGCTAATGCTAAGCCCTGTAGCCTGAAGAGACCGGAGCGCTGCTTCCCTGCCAGCCCCTGGCCCTTTTATATACACATCGACGCTCTTAACGCCATACTCCTGAGCCTTCTTGCTTGCGGCCTCAGCTGCAACCTGAGCAGCAAAGGGCGTCCCTTTCCTCGAACCCTTAAAACCATGACTGCCGGCGCTGCTCCATGCAATTACATTGCCCGCAGTATCTGATATAGTGACTATAGTATTGTTGAAGGTAGACTGTACGCTTGCAATGCCCTTTGACGCCACCCTTTTTTCTTTTTTAATCTTTGCCATTACGCCCCCCCTTATTCCGCCTTTTTTATTGCTATGCTGGCCTTTCGCGGCCCCTTCCGAGTCCTGGCATTTGTATGTGTTCTCTGCCCCCTGACAGGCAGCCCCCTTCTGTGCCGGAGCCCTCTATATGAGCCAACATCCATAAGCCTCTTTATATTCATCGCAACTTCTTTTCTTAAATCACCCTCTACCTTATAATCTTTATCAAGTATCTTACGAATGCTGGCAATCTGCCCTTCTGTAAGATTCTGCGTCCTGATATTTGTATCTACTCCTGCCTCTTTAAGAATCTTGTTAGAAGCAGCCTTACCAACCCCATATAAATAGGTAAGCGCTACCTCTATTCTTTTATTTTTTGGTAGGTCTACGCCTGCTATTCTTGCCAATTTTACCTCCGTTTTAATACAATTATAAATTAAGAATTAGGAATTACGAGTTGTATTTAATTCTTAATTCGTAATTCCTAATTCTTAATTGTCTTTTATCCCTGTCTTTGCTTGTGCTTCGGGTTTTCGCACACAACCCTTACAACCCTTTTGCGTCTTACTACCTTGCATTTATCACATATCTTTTTAACAGAACTTCTGACTTTCATCTCAATATCCCTCTATACTTTTTGTTTTTTTTGCTGCTTACTGCTCACTGCTTACTGTTTTTTATTTCACCCTGTATATAATCCTGCCTCTGCTTAGATCATACGGTGAAAGCTCTACAGTAACCTTATCGCCAGGCAGTATCTTTATAAAGTGCATCCTCATCTTGCCCGAAACATGGGCTAACACTACATGCTTATTCTCCAACTCCACTCTGAACATGGCATTTGGCAGTGTCTCAATTACCGTACCTTCTACTTGTATCGCCTCTTCTTTGGTCATATCCTCTTACAAGCTGCTCAAGACATAAGGGCCTTGTTCGGTTATAGCAACAGTATGTTCAAAATGTGCTGAAAGGCTGCCATCCTTGGTAACAGCAGTCCAACCATCCTCCAGTATAACTATTTCACTTCCTCCGGCATTTATCATAGGCTCTATCGCAAGAACCATTCCTGCCTTTAATCTTACCCCTTTTCCAGGTGAGCCGAAGTTCGGCACTTGAGGGGCTTCGTGAAGCTCTCTCCCTATGCCATGTCCAACAAATGCCCTTACTACCGAAAAACCATTTTCTTCCACATAACTCTGAACAGCATAGGATATGTCAAAAAGCCTGTTGCCAACCCTTGTAACTGCGATAGCCCGTTCTAAGGCCGTATCGGCAACTCTTATTAAGGTTTTAGCCTCGTCTGATACGCTGCCTACAGGAACCGTTACAGCCGCATCGCCATAATATCCGTGATATTCTACTCCAAAATCAATGCTCAGGATATCACCTTCTCTTAAAACCCTTTTAGAAGGCATTCCGTGAACAACCTCTTCATTCACGGATGTGCATAAACAATATGGATAACCTCTATACCCTTTAAAGGCTGACCTTGCCTTCCTTCTAACTATCTCCTCTTCGCATATTCGTTCAATCTCTAATGTTGTAATCCCTGGCACCACGGCATCTCTTATGGTTGCAAGAACTTCAGCAACTATAAGATTGCTTGCCCTCATCTTCTCTATTTCATCTGGTGATTTAAGCGTTATGATCTCACTTTCCTTCATCCCGTTAGAACACCCCGTTAAAAGATTCTATATCCAGCGCCACTATAAAACTTCATATTCTAAAAACTTTCTAACGGGCTACAATAGCATTCACTATCTTTTCTGTGATATCCTTGAACCCTCCTATCCCCTCTATGGATACAAGAGAATCTTTCTTCTTATAAAAATCTATGAGCGGCGCAGTCTGTTCTTCATAAACCTTCAACCTTGCCTCAATAGTATCCTCTTTATCATCATCCCTCTGATACAATTCTCCTCTACACCTATCGCATTTTTTATCATCCAGCGGAGGATTAAAGATAATGTGATAGCCTTCTCCGCAATTTCTGCACACCCGCCTGCCGCTCAATCGCTTTACAATCTCTTTACGCGAAACCTCAATATTTATGATATGGTCTATCTTCTTGCCAATTTTCTTTAATATTCTTTCAACAGCCTTTGCTTGAGAGATGTTTCTTGGGAAACCATCAAGTATAAAACCTGCTTTGCAGTCATCCCTTTTAAGGCGCTCTGCAACTATCTCAACCACAAGTTCATCCGGCACCAACGTCCCTCTATCCATATACGACTTGGCCTTTACACCAAGGGTTGTCTTGTCTCTTACAGCAACTCTTAATATATCGCCTGTAGATATCTGCGGGATACTGTATTTTTCTGCAAGGCTCTTGCCTTGACTGCCTTTTCCGGCGCCTGGCGGCCCGAGGAGGATAAGATTCACTAAATCAACCCCTCCTGCCTTTAAGCCTGCCTGATGCAAGAAGACCCTCGTAGGACCTGGCCAGCACATGTGATTCTATCTGCTGGGCAGTATCCAAAGCAACTCCCACGACTATTAAGAGGGAAGTACCGCCAAAATAGAAAGGGACATGCCACCAACCTATCAAAAATGACGGCATGACGCATACAAATGCCAGATAAATGGCCCCCCAAAGTGTAAGTCTTGTAAGAATTCTATCGATGTATTCTGCCGTGTTGGTTCCCGGCCTTATACCAGGGACAAAACCGCCATATTTCTTCAGGTTTTCCGCCACATCATTCGGATTAAACTGAATTGCGGTGTAGAAATATGCAAAAAATATTATCAAACCTGCGTAAAGGACATTATACAGAATAGCCGTTGGGCTCAGGCTGCTTGAAATAGCCTTAAGCCAAGGCAAATCTATAAAATTAACAGCAGTGGCCGGGAAAATAATTAGGGAAGAAGCGAATATAGGCGGTATAACCCCTGCTGAGTTTACTTTTAAGGGAATATGGGTGCTTTGGCCGCCGTACATTTTTCTGCCCACCATCCTCTTTGGATATTGTATTTGAATTCTCCTTTGCCCTAGCTCCACAAATATAATAAAGGCAATAACGCCAACCATAAGGGCAATTAATAGAACGACAAACAGGAGATTCATTTCACCTGTCTTTACAAGGCTGAAGGTATTACCAAGGGCAGTAGGAAACCGTGCAACAATACCTGCAAATATGATAAGCGATATCCCGTTGCCTATACCCCGTTCAGTTATCTGCTCACCAAGCCACATGATAAAAGCAGTCCCTGCGGTCAATGTAATAATGGTCATAATTCTAAAGCCCCAGCCTGGCATTGGGACAATCAACTCGCCTGCAGGGCCTCTCATACTTTCAAGACCTACGCTTATACCAAGCCCTTGAATAGCACTGAGGACTACAGTGCCATATCGGGTATACTGGACTATCTGCTTTCTGCCAGACTCGCCCTCTTTTGAAAGTTTTTCCAAATGCGGTACAACAACGGTGAGAAGCTGTATAATAATAGAGGCGCTGATATACGGCATTATGCCAAGGGCAAAAACTGAGAAACGCTCCAGCGCACCACCCGTGAACATTACAACAAAATCCAGAAGGGTTCCTCTTGCCTGAGCAAAGAAACTGGAAAGCGCCTGGGCATCTATCCCTGGTGTAGGCACAAATACCCCAATCCTGTATACAGCCAGGAGAAGGAAGGTAAACAATATGCGGCGGTTAAGTTCCGGAATCTTTCCTATGTTTTGGATTCCGCCTGCCAATTATATCACCTCTACTTTTCCGCCAGCTGCCTCTATTTTTTTTCTGGCACTCTCAGTAAATTTGTTCGCTTTAACTGTCAAGGGGACCTTTATTTCACCGTCTCCCAGTATCTTGATACCGTCCTTTATATTTTTCACAATGCCTTTAGAAAGAAGCGTCTGTGCATCAACCACCTCGCCCTTATTAAAAGCAGATAATCTTTCAACATTCACAACATCATATTGTGCTTTAAATTCGTTGGTAAAACCTCTCTTAGGAAGTCTTCTGTGAAGCGGTGTCTGACCGCCTTCATATCCCAATCTGGTACTTCCCCCTGTTCTTGCCTTTTGTCCCTTATGCCCCTTCCCAGAGGTTTTTCCAAGGCCAGAACCTTCTCCTCTGCCAACCCTTTTCCTCTTTTTTGATGCCCCTTCTGGAGCACGAAGTCTATTTAACATTTTTATTCGTTTCCTTTACTCCATAGAATAAAATCAGACCGTAATATCCTTACCCCTTGCTTGGGATACGGATGCAGGACTCTTAAGCTGCGTAAGCGCATCTATGGTAGCCTTTACCATATTATGCGGATTGGTTGAACCAAGAGATTTTGTTAATACATCGCTTACACCTGATACTTCTAAAACCACCCTTACAGCCCCTCCTGCTATAATACCCGTTCCAGGAGATGCTGGCTTTAATATCACCTTGCCAGAACCATAATGCCCAATAACCTCATGGGGAATTGTATTCTTTGCAAGCGGAAAACTGAAGAGGTTTTTCTTGGCCTGCTCTATGGCCTTTCTTATTGCATCGGGAACTTCATGGGATTTCCCCAATCCAACTCCTACATGACCATTATTATTACCTACAACCACTATGGCATTAAAGCTGAATCTCTTGCCGCCTTTTACAACCTTCGCCACTCTATTGAGATAAATAACCTTATCCTTTAATTCCAATGTCTTCGGGTCTATCCTTTCCAAACAACCTCCCTTTTGAAATACAATTACGAATTAGGAATTATCAATTTTTATGGCGCCTGTTTCGCAGTTCTTTTTAATTCGTAATTCGTAATTTTTAATTAGAATTTAAGTCCCGCCTCTCTTGCCCCGTCTGCCACTGCCTTAATCCTGCCATGATAGAGAAAGCCGCCCCTATCAAAGACTACTTTATCTATCCCGTTGGCAATAGCCTTCTTCGCTACAAACTCTCCTACCTTTTTGGCTGCATCAGCCTTCTTGCTATTTTTAAGCTTACTTTTCAATTCCTTGCTTATAGTAGATGTAGCTATAAGCGTCTTACCAGTAGCATCTTCTATAATCTGGGCATAGATATGCTTATTGCTTCTGTAAACATTGAGCCTTGGCCTTTCAGAAGTGCCTATTATCGTTTTCCTAACCCTTCGTTTTCTTTTTAGATGCCCTTCTTTTTTCTTTTCTATAGCCATGTAGCAATTTCAAATTTACGATTTTAGATTTACGATTTTGTTTTTAAAGCGTAAATCATAATTCGTAAATCTAAAATCCTCCCTTTATTTTCAGTAAACTTAGACTGCCTTGCCTCCGCCAGCTGCCTTTCCTGCCTTGCCAGCCTTTCTCCTTATCATCTCTTCTGTATATTTTATACCCTTGCCCTTATAGGGATCAGGTATCCTGAAGCCTCTTATCTCGGCAGCAGTCTGGCCTAAAAGCTGTTTATCTGCTCCTTTTAAGGTAATGCTCGTCTGTTTATCAACTGCCGCAGTTATACCTTTGGGCAATTCATATTTAATCGGATGCGAATACCCAAGACTTAAATTTAGCACATTTCCCTGAACCTCGGCCCTATAACCAACCCCCACGATCTCAAGGTTTCTTTGAAAACCCTCTATCACTCCTTTAACCATGTTTGCAACCAAACTGCGAGACAGACCGTGGAGCATAAGGGCCTTTTTATCATCTGTATTCCTTGTTACCTTTATCTCATTATGAGAAACCTCTGCCTTGAGTCCTGTGTTTAAAAAGTGAGAAAGGCTGCCCTTCGGCCCCTCTACCTTTATAACATCACTATTAATGCTTACCTTAACGCCTGCCGGAATAGTTATCGGTTTTTTACCAATCCTTGACATCTAAAACTCCTTATAAAAAACAGGAATTAGAAAATAGTTTTCCCTTTTCCTCTTTTTTTATTTCTTTTTCTTTAATATACCGTACAGAGAAGCTCTCCTCCTACACCTAACTCACGAGCCTTTTTATCGGTAATAATACCTTTTGAAGTAGAAAGTATGGATACCCCTAATCCATTCAATATCTTCACAACATTGTCATTTTTTACATATACCTTTAGGCCAGGTTTGCTTACCCTTTTTATTACTGATATAATTCCCTTCCTCGACGGTTCGTACTTAAGGTGAATCTTAATTGTCCCCTGTTTATTATCCTTTACAAGCTCATAATCCTTTATATATCCTTCCTCTTTCAATATCTTGGCTATCGCTACTTTAATATGAGACGAAGGTATCTCCACTTCTTTATGTTTGGCGCGATTAGCATTCCTTATCCTGGTTAGCATATCTGCAATTGGATCTATAATAGCCATCTTCAAACTCCTTTTCTATGCAATTACGAATTATGAATTAAATTACAAATTGCATTCTTACTTCTTAATTCCTAACTCTTAATTTAAAATATTACCAGCTTGATTTAATAAGCCCTGGGATTTCACCCTTTAAAGCTAATTTACGCATGCACAGTCGGCACATATTAAACTTTCTGTAATAAGCTCTCGCCCTTCCGCACAAGGGACATCGGTTGTAGCCTCTGACTTTAAATTTATTTTTCCTTTTTGCTTTTACTATTAAACACGTTTTCGCCACAATTCCCCCGACTAAAAGAATTTAAACAACCTGCCTAAAAAACGGTATACCAAAATACTTTAAAAGTGCCTTGGCCTCATCGTCAGTTTTAGCGGTTGTAACAAATGTTATATTCATCCCTCTTATCTTATCAATTTTGTCGTAGTCTACCTCAAGAAAGATAATCTGTTCTTTTACTCCAAGGGTATAACTCCCCCTGCCGTCAAAAGACCGGTCAGAAACTCCCTTAAAATCCCGAACCCTCGGAAGTGCAAAATTAATGAACCTGTCTAAAAACTCATACATCTTATGCCCTCTCAGGGTTACCATACAACCTATCGGCATTCCCTGTCTCAGTTTAAACGAGGCTATAGATTTCTTTGCTGTAGTAACCACAGGCTTCTGCCCTGTGATATTTGCAATATCCTGCACCGCATGGTCAACAACCTTTACATTCTGAGCAGCCTCTCCTAGTCCCGCATTTAACACAACCTTTTCAAGTCGCGGCACCTGCATGACATTTTTATACTGAAACTCTTTCATCATGCTTGGTACTATATTCTTATAGTACATATCCTTTAACCTGGTCATTATTTATCCAAAACCTCCCCGCACTTTTTACAATGTCTCACCGTTTTTCCATTATCCAGAATCTTCTTCCCAACACGGACAGGGCCTTTACATTTATCGCATATAAGCATCACATTCGATATGGCGATTGACGCCTCTTTTTCTATAATACCGCCTTGCTTATACTTTGCCGATGGTTTAGTGTGCCTCTTTACTAAATTTAACTTTTCTATCAACACATAGGCCTTATCAGGGACAACCTTTATAACCTTGCCTGTTTTGCCCTGTTCCTTGCCGCTTACAATCATTACATTGTCATTCTTTTTTATTTTATATTTAGCAACCTGCATTACATCTCCTCAATACAGGTGATAGGAAAAGCCTATAACCTGTTTTTTACAACACCTCTGGCGCTAATGATATAATCTTCATAAACTTCTTTGCCCTCAGCTCTCTTGCTACAGGACCGAAAATACGGGTACCTACAGGCTCATTGTCTTTATTGATAATGACAGCAGAATTTTCATCAAATTTTATATAAGAACCGTCGGGACGTCTTGTCTCTTTAACAGTGCGAACTACAACAGCCCTCACTTTGTCGCCTTTCTTAACCTTAGCATTCGGTATAGCCATCTTCACCGAAGCAGTGATAATATCTCCAATAGCGGCATATCTCTTGTTTGACACACCTATTACCGTTATACATGCTATCTTCTTAGCCCCGGAATTATCCGCCACATTGAGTATGCTTCTCATCTGAATCATTATCGCTTTGCTCCAAATTATAAAGGTTATAAACCCTAAAGCCGTTCTGATATTAAGCCTTCTCCAATATCTGGCTCACCCGCCACCTCTTGAGTTTACTTAACGGCCTTGCCTCCGCAATCTTCACCTTGTCGCCTTCTTTGCACTCGGCCTTTTCATCATGAGCCATATACTTAATCCGTTTCTTCACATACTTCCCATAGACGGGATGCTTAACAAGTCTTTCCACAGAAACCATGACTGTTTTGTTCATCTTATTGCTTACAACCGTTCCTACCCTGACTTTTTCTGTTCCCCTTTTCTTATCTTCCATAGCCTTTACGCCCTCTTTTCGTTTTCCTTTTCCCTTATAATTGTCTTCACGCGAGCCATATCCTTTCTCAACTGGGAAATCTTCATCGGATTATCAAGCCGTCCCGAGGTATGTTGAAACCTTATATTGAAAAGCTCCTTTGAAAGCTCTTTAACCTTCAGATTTAGATCGTCTAATGTCATCTCTCTTATCTCAGACGGCTTCATACACGGCCCTCTCTATAAATTATTCTGGTAGGTAAAGAGATTTTATGGCCTGCCAACCTAAATGCCTCTTTAGCCACATCTTCGGTAATGCCTTCCATTTCATACAAAATCCTGCCTGGCTTTATAACAGCAACCCAGTCCTCTGGATTACCCTTTCCGCTCCCCATTCTTGTTTCAGCAGGCTTTTTAGTAACAGGTTTGTCAGGGAATACCCTTATCCATATCTTGCCGCCCCTCTTTATAAAGCGGGTCATTGCAATACGGGCGGCCTCTATCTCTCTGGTTGTAAGCCAACCGCACGCTGTGGCCTGAAGGCCATAATCGCCAAAATTAAGTTCAGCTCCTCTGGTGGCCTTTCCTCTTCTTTTTCCCCTCTGCTGCTTTCTGAATTTTGTTCTTTTAGGCATTAACATAAGTCATTTGCTCCATATTAAAAATCAAACATCAAAAGTCAAAACTATGGTAGTTATTTTTGAATTTTGATTTGTCATTTTGCATTTTGATTTTTAATTTTTGATTTTTGTTAACTCTATGCTCCCGCTCTTTCTTTTGCTGATTCTAAAATCTGCGGCATTATCTCACCCTTAAATATCCATACTTTAACACCTATTATTCCATAGGTTGTCATGGCTTCAGCAAAACCATAATCAATATCTGCCCTGAGCGTATGCAGCGGCACCCTCCCTTCCCTATACCATTCTGTTCTCGCTATCTCAGCCCCGCCAAGCCTTCCCGCGCACATAATCTTTATCCCCTTTGCCCCTAGTTTGACTGCAGTTGTTACAGCCTTTTTCATTGCCCTTCTAAATGCAATCCTTCTCTCCATCTGCAACGCAACATTTTCAGCCACAAGTTGCGCATCTGTATCAGGCCTTCTAACTTCCCGTATATCAATATCAACATCTTTTCCCGCAAACTTACCCATGCCCTTTTTTAACACATCAATCTCAGAACCTTTCTTGCCTATGACTATGCCAGGTTTGGCTGTATATATAATAACCCTTGTATTGCCTGCTGTTCTTTCTATATTTACCTTTGAAACACCTGCATGCTTAAGCTTTCCTTTTATGAAATTCCTTATCTGTATATCTGCATGCAGTAATTTCGCATAGTCCTTGTCCCCATACCATAGGGAACCCCAGTCTTTGTAAATACCTACCCTAAAACCTATTGGATTAACCTTGTGACCCAAAAACTACCTCCTTTTAAATATAGGGACTGGGGGCTTGGGATTGGGGGCTTGCTTTGTTATTTTACCAGCCCCTAGCCTCTATAGTCCCCAACCCCTGTCTTTTTACTTTTCGTCCAACACTATAGTAATATGGCTGCTTCTTCTTCTTATGACATTTGCCCTGCCCATGGCCTTGGCATGCATCCTCTTTATGGTAGGGGCCTGGTCAACATACGCCGTTTTGACATAAAGGTTGTCTACATCAAGCTTCTTTGTATTCTCCGCGTTGGCAATTGCACTCCTCAAAATCTTGTCAATGATTTTTGAAACAGCCTTCCTTGTAAACGCCAATGTGGCAATAGCATTATGAACTCTTTTGCCTCTTATAAGATCTACCACAAGTCTTGCCTTCTGCGGGCTGACCCTTACATATCTTGCAATTGCCTTAGCTTCCATTTCTAAACCTCTAATTATGTAGATTATAAACTGTGTTACAAGCCTCGTTTGCTGTTTTTACTATGCCTCTTTAGCGGCCTCTGCGCCAACAACTTTTGTCTTCCTATCTCCAGAATGACCCTTAAATGTCCTGGTCGGTGAGAACTCGCCAAGTTTATGACCAACCATATTTTCGGTTATAAAAACAGGGATGAATTTTTTGCCATTGTGCACAGCTATAGTATGGCTTATCATATCCGGGGTAATGGTAGACCGTCTTGACCATGTTTTTATAACCTTTTTTGCTTTTGCCTCATTTGCCTGCGTAATCTTTTTCAACAGATGTTCATCTACAAAAGGGCCTTTTTTTACAGAACGAGCCACTATTTCCTCCTGGACACTATATATTTATCTGTCTGTTTGCGCCTTCTTGTCTTAAATCCCTTGGCAGGGGTGCCCCACGGACTCTGCGGATGATTTCCGCCTTTGCTCTTACCCTCTCCGCCGCCGTGCGGGTGATCCACAGGATTCATGGCTACGCCCCTTACTCTCGGGTTTTTCCCAAGCCACCTGGATCTGCCAGCCTTCCCTACGGTTATATTTTCGTGGTCTATATTGCCAAGCTGACCTATGGTTGCATAGCAATTCTGCAACACATATCTTGCTTCGCCAGAAGGAAGTTTTATCTGTGCCATTTGCCCTTCTTTAGCCATAAGCTGGGCATAGCCGCCTGCGCTCCTTACCATCTGCCCACCGCCGTCTATCTTAAGTTCAATATTATGAATAAATGTTCCAAGCGGTATGGATTTTATGGGCATGGCATTGCCCGGTTTTATATCCACACCCTCTCCTGCAACCACAGTATCATTCACCTTCAAATCAGTGGGAGCAAGTATATACCTTTTTTCACCATCAACATAATTTAAAAGCGCAATCCTGCACGTGCGATTTGGATCATATTCTATGGCCGCAACCTTTGCAGGCACACCCCTCTTGTCCCTCTTAAAATCTATAATCCTGTACGCCCTTTTATGGCCGCCGCCCATCCACCTTGATGTAACCCTGCCGTAAGAATTCCTGCCGCCTGTCCTTTTTAAAGGAAGGATAAGGGATTTTTCAGGTTCCGCCTTTGTAATATCATCAAAGGTCACCGTGGTCAGTTTTCTTACTCCCGGCGATGTCGGTTTATATGTTTTTATTGGCATCCTCAATCTCCATTCATTGTGAACTGCTTACCGCTAACCACCCATTGTGTTTAGTATTTATGCCCCTTCAAATAACGGTATCTTTTCCCCTTGTTTCAGCGTGATATAGGCCTTTTTCCTGGTTGGCTTTTTACTTATGTTTCTACCTGTTCTCTTAACCTTTCCAGGCACCTTTAAGGTATTCACATCAAGCACCTTCACATTGAAAACCTTTTCAACCGCCTCTTTTATATCGCTTTTATTAGCCTGCAAATCCACCCAAAAAGCCACCTTGTTGGATTCAGCCCTCTGCATAGTGCTTTTTTCAGTAATAACAGGCGTCTTTAATATCTGATATATATCCTTCATTGAAGCAGATTCCTTTCAAGTTGTTCCATGGCTGTTTTTGTTATTATCAAATCATCATAATGCAGAAGATCAAATACATTCAGCCCATTGACTTTCAACAATTTAAATCCCTTCAGATTTCTAACAGCCAATTCCAGATTTTGGTTAGAGCCGTCTATGACGATCAGCCCTCTGGTTGAATTGATCTTTTTTAAAACCGCCGAAATATCCTTGGTCTTAGGCTCGTTGAGTTGAATACTATCCAAAACCTTGAGCTTCCCGTCTTTTACCTTCAAGGCTAAACATGACATGAGCGCAGCCTTGCTCACCTTCTTTGGC
>JACPZB010000056.1 GCA_016195725.1 Deltaproteobacteria bacterium
AAGTTTTATAGGGATAAAGAAGACCTAGAAAAGAGAGGAAACATGCTCAAAAAAACAATCATCGCTATTTTACTCCTTGCAGCCGTCGGCGTTAGCGTCTGGTATTTTTTTCTCAAGGGGAATAATCAGGCGGTAAAATACAAAACTGCAAAGATTGAGCGGGGTTCTATAGAATCAAAGGTTTCCGCAACAGGCACACTCAATGCGGTTGTTACGGTGCAGGTCGGCAGTCAGGTTTCAGGCACCATCAAAGGGCTTCATGCGGATTTTAATTCTGTAGTCAAGCAGGGGCAGGTTATAGCTACGCTTGACCAGAAGACCTTCCTTGCCCAGCGGGATCAGGCAAAGGCGAATCTGCTCAATGCAAAGGCCAATCTGGAAAAATCCAACGCAGACCTTGTTGACAAAAAACAGAAGTTTGAGAGGTCGTCAAAATTATTCAAAGAAGGTCTTACCGCGCAGAACGATCTGGACAGCGCAGAGGCGGCGTATCTCTCTGCTGAGGCTCAGGTGAAATCGTCCGAAGCGCAGGTGGAGCAGAATAGGGCGGCTTTGGAGCTTGCAGAAGTAAATCTTGAATACACGATTATAAAATCGCCGGTTGACGGGATAGTCATTTCCAGAAATGTTGACATCGGCCAGACCGTTGCAGCGTCGTTTCAGACCCCGACGCTTTTTACCATTGCAAAGGATTTGACAAAAATGCAGGTTGACACCAGCGTGGATGAGGCGGATATCGGAACCGTGAAATTAGGTCAGGAGGCAAAGTTTACCGTTGATGCCTTCCCTGAATCGGTTTTTAAAGGGGTGGTATTCCAGATACGCAATGCGCCCATCATTGTTCAGAATGTCGTCACCTATGATGTTATTATTGAAGTGGCTAATAAGGAATTGAAATTAAAGCCGGGTATGACCGCGAATGTGTCCATCGTAACTGCGCACAAGGATGGTGTGTTGAAAATTCCCAATGCCGCGCTTCGGTTTAAGCTCAAAGAACAAGAAGATGCCGTTCAAAAACCGGCAAAACAGGAAAAAGGTTCAAAGCTATGGATGCTCAGCGGCGGCCAATTAAAACCAGTGTCAATAAAAACAGGCATCAGTGACGGCGCTTTTATAGAGATCAAAGAAGGGGGTGTTAAGGAAGGAGACGAAGTGGTTATAGAGTCTGCGGAAAAAAATAATAAATCGTCCCAAACAGGAACTCGCAGCTCTCCGCACGGATTTATGAGATAGTTCAGGTTGTAAAGTTCAAAGGTTTATTGTTTGTAACGATTAATCTCAGCGACGCGCGGGTTCTTGTGCTTCCAACGGAGCGTCTTGTTGGGCATTTTGTATATCCCACACAATGGTATCGGAGCTAAAATCCTGTTCGTGTGGCCACATAATGCCGTTATGAGCGGGACGGACGAGGCGAAAATACGATTCGTCTGCAAGTTCCTTGAAGGCGCTGCCGCCAAGATAGGGTTTCACATCGAAGATGCCGGAAATGCCGCTACTGGTAAGTATATCAATTCGGAAGTCGTTTAGCGGAACAGCTTTTACTATTTTATCCAATTTCTCCCCCTCATTCCGCCTAACGACAAAACTCAGCGGCGGCGAGCGTCTTTCCTCGCCGTCCGCTGGAGTGATTTGTTAGGCAGGATTGGAACGAGACCACAGTGTCTCTGGTGCAATATCAATATTCCCTGGCCAAACGACAGTTCCATATTCAATAGATGCCTTAAAGAAAAGCGGAGAGTTGAGAAGTTTGACGAAAGGCCTTTTATCAAAAAAGGGCTTCATATCAAATATTCGTTTCTCCCCATTTTCAAAAACAAGCTCCAAGGTGTAGTCATCACGAGTTTTTACGCTGATGACATCAAGTAGTATTTCCATGATATTCTCCTTACTGAAGCGGCGCTATACGAAATGGTTCATCGCCAGCAACTGCGAGTTCCCAGTCTGCCATTAGTTCATCCCTGTGAATATCAATCCAAACCTGCACCATCCGCAATTGGCGGGGCGGAAAATCGCCAGCAAGAAGTCGTCCGTCGTCAATGGCTACCGAAGCCTTTTTGCCTTGGTAACGCACATGAATGTGCGGTGCATGGTGTTGTTCATTATCTCCATAGAAAACGGAAACCAGAATTCCATAGAACATTGAGATTGTAGGCATTACGTCTCCGTCTTAGTTATTTGTAAATATTATATCAGAAAACGGCTGACTAATTGCATCTAAAACTTTAATCATCTCCTTTAAATAAATCTGTCCCCTTTTTTCTTTTTTTCTTGCTTTTTTCTTGATGACCCGTGCAATAGACCGATAGCAACTCAACTTGTGAATCATGGGGCTATGTGTTATTTCAACTGTGCCCAGGAGCTAAGGAGATTCCTAACTTCTCCTTTGCCTTTATCTCCAACCACTGGAGAAGTAGTCCAAAAGTAAAAGAGACCCCCTGGTTTTAAAACATGCTCTTTTGCTTTGTTCCATAAATTGTCGTCTCTCATTGCATCAAGAAAATCGTGACCCGCCCAAGTAAGGTCATTGACAAGTACCGTAGTGCGGACGTTGGTACTATTTGTAGTCCCATTAACAAGTCCAGCATCAATGAGGTTGGCAATGTGCTGATTAATTGTTGCTGAATCGAAACCATCATAGGAAAAATTCTGTTCGTATCTCCGTGCTGGGATTTTTTCAATATCTATCATTATGCGGCGGATAAGGTCGAAGTCACGTTTCATGTGCTTTTGCCTCCTATGCTATTTATTTTACTTTCACATAACGACTGAGTTCATCGGTTGGCGGCTTTATCGCCAATCCGATGGAACGATTTGTTATGTGAAACTTTAAATTCTAATACGAGGAGATAGTATATATGCAGCTAAAAGAATATATGTTCCTGATAGGTATAATATTATTTTGGCTAATAGGAACTATTTTCCTCCTTTGCGGGGATTTTCAAGGCATTGCGTATCATTTTGCCCCCTTATTTAATTTTGACATATCATCCCTAATATCCTCAAGGTTAAACTCTGCCTTTTTTACGATACTCTGTAAATCGGATCTCCCTGAATAATTTGTAATTATATGGCGAAAGGTATCCCTTGCGCTCTCTAAAAAATTTCTTTCCGAAAGACCCCTGCCTGCAACTAAATAACAATTTCCTATTATCATTTGATATATCGCAAGCTTTGCGGAGAGATTCTTATATTCTAATGCTCTAAAACGATCATTTAACTCCGCCACAGTCTGGGGTATCAATCTGTTTACCTCGTCGGTCATTGCATTTAAGTTTTCCTCTGCGTTAGAAAACTCCTTTTTCAATCGCTCAACTATCTTTTCCTTGTTTTTTGGTGTTGATTGGGCTTCATTCAGCGCATCCACAACCGTATTGGTTAATGCTTTCATGTCATCGCCATTTACTGCATATATTCTAATTGTTGAAAGAACTGTTATCATGGCGGCCACAAACAAGATACTACACACCTTTGTTTTCTTCATATTTACCTCCCCTTTCACGCATACACATGATTTTCAACCTTTTTTACCTTGATCCAAAACGGATTTTCAAGGCATTTCCTATCTGATACCGGATACTGTGAGCTTAACTTTTTCAAGACTATACCTTCGTTCAAATCACCTTCAATAGACTTGCAATACAGGTTTTTTTTGCCTATCTGTGTCCATTGAGATAGTTCAACAAAACTTGGCATTTTATTAACCGTTTTCTCACTTATCGCCAACATTCAGGCCGAAGGTAGGAAGCCTTGGGCAGCTTCCCCTCCCAATCCTTTACTTCAGCCGCAAAAGCCTCTGTGAATGTCAAAGACTTCCATGGTGCCGCTGCCATGGACTCACAATCTTGCGCCCTGTGGACTTTTCTACCAGTTCGTTTTTTGCTGATTAGAATTACTCTTAGCCCTCAAAGAAGTAAAAGAGGTTAACACCACAGAAGAAGCCAATTCCCTACTCTTGTTGGGGTGGATTCTTATGCAGGTATGCGGAACCTCTGAAATCCTTTACTGCTTGGGAAAGCCGAAAACTTTTATTCACGTCCCATAATGTAAATGCCACGAGTTACGGTGTCGCCCTCATGGGTTTTTTCGCTTTCTGAACTGACGTGAAGCAGTACCCATTCATCTGCAATGAACTGAGGAAATTGTCGGGCGTCAATTTCTATGACTTGTTTGATTTTGGTAATGTCTGTGTTGTTTTTCATGTAGTATATGCCTCCTTTGGAGGTTATATATTATTTTTGACATATAACCAGTTATTAGGTAAACGGTTTACTGAGCAATAGCACATAGTTAAATATATTGTCAATAAAAAATTGGCTTGACTTACTCTATGAATTTTATTACCCTTTTTCAGGGACTAATATGCAAAATTGCATATTAGTCCCAGCGTGTCAGTCGCCTATGCAATTGATTCCATCTGATATTTGGGAACAATATTCTGCTGTCCTGAAGAAACGGGCGGTACTTGTCACCCTCCATGCGGATTACAGGAAGTGGCTGCGGTATTATCTTGATTTCCGAGGCAAATATTCGCTTCCTGATTCCAAATCAGAACAGGTGCGTTTGTTCATTCAAAAGTTGCGGGAAAAGAAACAAACTCCGGAACAGCAGAAACAGGCTGCGCATGCGCTGTCTCTTTATTTTGAGATACTGCGGAAAATAGATAATAAAACCCCTTCCGCTCAAATCAATACTGAAAATGCAGTAAAGGCAACATCCCCCTCCACCCCCTCCCCGATTAATACCTTCGGGGACAGGTTTATTAAGGGGGAATCTTCCAATACCTTATCGAGGGATGAGGCGACACCACGATCATCATCACAGCCCCCCGATAGTAGCGATATCAGGCAAGCTTCCGTTCCGCCCCTATCGGCGGGAAAACGTTTTAATGAATGGCGCTGCATGGCGAAATCAGGATCTCCACATTGGGACAAAATCATAGGCAATCTGGCGGCAGAGATTAAGATGCGGCACTATTCCCGGAAAACGCTTAAAACCTATGCGGATTGGAGCCGCAAGTTTCAGAGCTACCTGAAAAAACAAGCCGCCTGACGAATTGTCAGCAACAGATGTCAAATCATATCTCACCTATCTTGCGGCGGGCTACGGGGGCGTGTTTCTCGAAGGTCAACTCGAAAAGAAATACCCGAAAGCTGCGAAGGATTTCATCTGGCAATGGTTTTTCCCTATATTCATGTTTTGAGAAGGCTTCTGCTTTGAGGGCTATTGCCCTATACATTGATATTTGCGATTTTGATATTTTATGCCGTCATTCATTGAGGTTGAAAATCTTGTCAAAATATACCGGATGGGCAATGTGGATTTTCATGCTGTCAGGGGGGTTTCCCTTGCCATAGATGAAGGTGAATTCGTGGCGGTCATGGGAGCATCCGGCTCAGGCAAATCCACATTTATGAATATTATCGGATGTCTTGATAAACCTACTGCAGGCAATTATCTGCTGGATGGACAGGAAGTGGCAAGCCTCAGCAAAGACAAGCTGGCAGGCATACGCAATAAAAAGATAGGCTTTGTGTTTCAGAGTTTCAATCTTTTGCAACGAATGTCCGCACTCCAGAATGTGGAGCTTCCGCTCTTATACAACGGCTCTCCGGTAAAAGACAGAAAAATAAGGGCGCTGGCTGCGTTAAAATCTGTAGGGTTGGAAGACAGGGCATATCACAGACCGAGCCAGTTGTCCGGCGGCCAGCAGCAGCGGGTCGCCATAGCCAGGGCATTGATCAATAATCCTTCGCTCATTCTGGCTGACGAACCCACCGGCAACCTTGATTCCCAAACCAGCATTGAGATTATGACGCTTTTCAAGAGACTGAACAAAGAACACGGCATCACCATTGTTATGGTAACCCATGAGCCTGACATCGCTGCGTATGCGGACAGGCATGTGTATTTTAAGGACGGAAAGGTGGTGAAGGACGAATGAACACCATCGCAACCGTAAAGATAGCAGTCAATGCCCTGAGCATCAACAAGATGCGGTCAGGGCTTACCATGCTCGGCATCATCATAGGCGTCGCTGCGGTGATAGCCATGATATCCGTGGGTTCCGGCGCGAGAGAGCAGGTTTCAAAACAGATTGCAAGCATCGGCTCCAACCTCCTGATGATACTGCCTGGGGCTGCCACCAGCGGCGGGCTCAGGATGGGTTTCGGATCAACGCCCACGCTTACTTTTGACGATGCAAAGGCAATAGGCACGGAGGCGCCTGATGTGGCGTATGCCGCGCCGCTTCTGCCGGGTACGGCTCAGGTGGTTTACGGAAACCAGAACTGGAGCACTGTTATTACCGGCACAACACCGAGCTTTTTTGATATAAGGGATTGGCCTGTTGAGTCCGGCGTGGCATTTACGCAAAGAGATGTGGACGGCGCCACAAAGGTCGCGCTGATCGGTAAGACTGTGAAGGAAAATCTCTTCGGTGATGAGGATCCGCTGGGAAAGATTATCAGAATTAAAAAGATACCCTTTAAGGTCATCGGCATCTTATCCAGAAAAGGACAATCACCCCTGGGTCAGGATCAGGACGACAGCATCTATATCCCTGTTACTACAGCGCAGAAAAAACTCTTCGGCACAACATTTCCCGGCATGGTGAGGATGATTACGGTAAAGGCAAACTCTTCTTCCGCGTTGAAAGACGCTGAGAAAAATATTACTGCGCTCTTGCGGCAGAGGCATCATATACCCGCAGGCAGAGAGGATGATTTCAGCGTGCGCAATCTTACGGAAATACTGGCGGCCACGGAACAAGCGGCAAAGATAATGTCTATCCTCCTCGGCTCCATTGCCTCTGTTTCTCTGATTGTCGGCGGAATAGGCATCATGAATATCATGCTGGTCTCTGTCACGGAAAGGACAAGGGAGATAGGCATCCGCATGGCGGTCGGCGCAAGGGGATGGGATATACTCATGCAGTTTCTAATCGAGGCGGTGGTGCTGGCTGTGATAGGCGGATGCATCGGAATCATGCTCGGTATTGCAGGGTCGTGGCTTATTTCGCATTTTGCAGGCTGGGAAATAGCCATATCCCCTATGACAATTCTCCTGTCATTCGGGTTTTCAGCGGCAGTGGGGGTGTTCTTCGGTTTCTATCCTGCCAGAAAGGCTTCTTTATTGGCTCCGGTGGAGTGCTTGAGGTATGAGTGAAGAAATATTTCATTTCTCCGTTATGCTATGGAAATTCAAATCAGCGTGTTTAAGCGAGCCGTTCTTATCAAGAAATAATCTCAGGAGAAACGGTTTTCTGTTGGGCAGCGCATTGAACCGAATATCATAATATTCCACTAGATAGCCCCCCTCTTCTTGTTTGACGCTTACCACCGGGAATCGTGCGAACCAGAGATATGTCTTCACAATATCCAGAGTCTCAACCTTATCCGTAATATCATTTCCATTTGTTTTTTTCTGAAAAACCTCCACCGTTGAACTGCCGGAAAGATTATCCATATTCGTCTGATAAAATCTTTCATTGTCTTCTGTAAATACAGACCACCTGAATGGTGATAAGGGGAGGGGGACTGCCTCAACCCTTGCGCTTTTTATGCCAAGCTTGCCATTGTCTGCCTTGACCTTTTCAATAATTGTGCTACGCTCAAAGCAAGTAAATCCAAGATAAGCTATTATACCCGCAAGAGAACTCAAGGCTATAATCTGTGCCCGCTCTTTTTTAAACCTTATGATAATGAGGGGAATGAGGAGTAGGGAGGTGAAATATAAATCTATTATAAAAACAAGGTCTAGGGAGTATCTTTTTGTGGTGAAGGGAAAGAAAACCTGCGTTCCATAAGAGGTAATGAGGTCAAAGAAGATATGAGTATATATGCCCAGGAGTGAAAGGCCGAATACTACGCCATATCCTCGCAGACCCTGAGGCAGCCGCTCTCTAACCTGTTTTGTACAGTATGCGATGCCGGCCATGACAGCAGCAATGACAAAACTACCCACTATGGAGTGGGTAAACCCCCGATGATATTTGAGATAGGCGAGGGGACCTGCAAGTCTTAAGGAGAAATGATCGATATCAGGGATGAGTGCTGCCACAAGAATAATTATTGTGGCAAGCCTTCCAAATCTCTGATAAAATCCGGTTCTGGAAAGTATGGCGCCTGAAAGGGTGTGGGTTATCGGGTCCATAGATAAATTGATACCTAAATTGAGCGATTCTTTTGACAAATCAAGGACAGCCGAGACGGCTGTCCTACTTGAATGGTTAGACATTCAAACCCGTAGGACAGGCGTCCCGCCTGTCTCAGCGGTATTATGAGATAATAAATCGCTCAATTTAGGTGATATATTTTATGAGAGTTTATGATGAATATTAGCACTAATAAAATAGTTTGTGTAGTTTTTATTTTTTGTTTTTTTCTTCTGCCGGCAAGCGCAATTGCAGAACTTTATGAGTGGCGAGATGAAAAAGGTGATATTCATGTTGTGGATGACATGCTTCTTATTCCGCCCCAATATAGGGACAAGGCAAAAGTAATAAAGGCAAAACCTCCCTATAAAGCCACCCCACCGCACCCTTCGCCGCTTCCAACTCCTTCAGAGCAAGAAGAATTCTATGGCAATTACCTTTTAACTTGGTGGAAGGCGGAATTTAACGCCAGAAAAAATGAGATTTCTGAACTTGAAAAGGCCATTGAAGAACAGAAATCTTTTATGGCGGATTATGAGCGGGGCAGGAGGCTTTATAAGCTATACAGCAAGGAAGATGTAGAAAAATATGAAACCTATAAAAAAGAGCTGCCTGATAATGAGAACCAATTTAACAAACTAAAATCAGATTTGGAAGAATTCAGGCGCAAGGCTCAAATCTACGGCGTTCCAAGGGCAATCAGGGAATAAATATGCTCAATTCTGTGAACAGAAATAGCCTTGCATATCTCGTATGTTTATGCATCTTTTACTTGACCGCTCCGGCAATATCTAACGGCGATGACGATGTTATAACCATCGTTGCAGTAGGCGATATTTATCTTGGCGGCTCTGCCAGTTCATACTTAAAACAGCGCGGCTATGCATATCCCTTTGAATCAACCAAAAATACTTTGAATAGTGCAGATATTGTAGTTGTCAATCTTGAAGCGCCATTGACCAACAGGACGGAAACATTTATGAATAAAGAATTCGTCCTTAAGGCTAATCCTGATGCAGCTGAGGCCATAAAGACTGCCGGCTTTGATGTGGCGACATTGGCAAACAATCACATTATGGATTATGGGCCAGAGGGATTGAAGGATACGATAAACTCGCTTAATAAAGAAGGGATAAGCTATACAGGTGCAGGAGAAGATTTAAGTAAGGCAAGAAAGCCTGCTATTCTTAATGTCAAAAATAAAAAAATTGCCTTTCTTGCTTATTCCAAGGTTTTTCCAGAGGAGTTCTATGCCACGAATGATTCAAGCGGAACAGCCCCTGGTCTTTTTGAATATGTGAGGCACGATATTAAAAAAGCAAAGCAACATGCTGATATTATTATTGTTTCCTTTCACTGGGGTGAAGAGCTGCTAAAATACCCCAAAGAATACCAAATCAAACTTGCCCATCTTGCCATTGACAGCGGCGCAAATCTCATAATAGGCCACCATCCGCATGTGATTCAGGGGATTGAGAGGTATAGGGGCGGCCTTATTTTTTACAGTCTGGGGAATTTTGTTTTTGGGTCTATAGGTCAGTCAATGCCTGAAGGGATGATAGTTATTGTGCGATTTAACAGCGACAAAATCATCTCGGCTGAGATAATCCCTTTAAATGTTAATAATAAAGAGGTTTTGTTTCAGCCAAAACCGTTGCAAGGGGAAAAGGCAGAGGCTGTGATTAAAAACATCCAGGAAATATCAGACAGGTTCAAATTGAACATCATGGCCAAGGAAGGAAAGGGCTATATACAGCTTGGCGAGGAGCTAAAATCGGCTTCGCTTCCATAAGATAAATATATTGTCATATATATGCAATTTGACATAATATATCTTATGCGACAAGGTTTCAATCCACGCGCCCGCATGGGGCGCGACCTCAATCGCATGATGAAGATTTCCCATGCGCAAGGTTTCAATCCACGCGCCCGCATGGGGCGCGACATTTGTTCAGAGGTTTTACCTGCGGCGGTGAGCGGGTTTCAATCCACGCGCCCGCATGGGGCGCGACCTTCAACCGTGAAGGTTGTTAAATCAATTTTTGGTTTCAATCCACGCGCCCGCATGGG
>JACPZB010000074.1 GCA_016195725.1 Deltaproteobacteria bacterium
CTCATCCAGATAGTGGGTAAATACCGCGGTTGTCCCTGAGCCGTCAGACCTGTGAACAACGGTTATTTCTTTATTAGGGAGATTCAGCTTCGGGTTGAGGCCGCTAAGCGCAGGGTCATTCCACTTTTTGATTTCACCGAGGAATATCCTGCATACCGCATTTGCATCCAGAACCATCTCCTCAGATTTGATTCCCGAAACATTGACAACCAGAACCTCGCCGCCGATTACCTGCGGCCACTGAAGGAGCTTATCCTTTGTCATATCCTCGGGTTTGAGCGCATCGTCTGATGCGCCGAAATCAACTGTCCTGTTTACAATCTGCCTTATCCCGCCGCCGCTTCCTATGGACTGATAATTTAACTTTACGCCTGTCTCCTTTTCGTAAGAATACGCCCATGCGGAATAGAGCGGATACGGGAATGTCGCGCCTGCGCCGTTCAATGTGTCTGCGGCAAATGTCCCGCGCGTAACAAATAGGCTTATCGTCAGAACAATGCATACAATCAAACTTTTCATTTTGTTTTCCTCCATTTTTATTTTTTAAATTTATAACACCCTTTTGTTACAATCATATTACAGAATAGTTAAGATTTTGTGAAGCATTTAAAGCCGTCTACCTGCTGCACAGCATTTCGACCCGCTGAGCCTCTTCCCTGCGCCCGCCGCGCCAAGGTATGGGCAATGAGTATCGGGCAGCGGTAATGCTCTTCTGTGTCGCAATAGGCCAATCTCTCAAGCACGCTTGGAATCATTTTGCTTAAAGAGGCTGTGCATATCCCATTCTTCTCAAGATACATACATTCCATAGGTATCACCTCCTTTTTGAATTTTCTTGTCTGCATCATATAAAATTTATTATGGCGGGATTATGACGGCAATGTTAAGTTTCGGTTACAGACTTCCTTTTTAACAGCCTCTCTATCCTCAGGATAAGCTCCGCCACATTGAACGGCTTGGTTATGTAGTCGTCAGCCCCGATCTCAAACCCAGCCATCCTGTCTTCGGGCATGGCCTTTGCAGTAAGCATGACTATCGGCACATCGGATTTTTTCTGCCGCAGCGATTTGCAGAACTTCCAGCCGTCCATCTCCGGCAGCATAAGGTCAAGAACGACAAGGTCGGGCTTAAAATGCCGTATCTTCTTTACGGCATCAATGCCGTCCAACGAGCCAGCGGTAATATACCCCTTGCGCGTCAGATTAAAATCTATCAGGTCAAGCATGTCCAACTCATCCTCAACAATCAAAATCCGTTCTCTTTTCATACATCCTCCTTTTTTGCAAACATGATACGGAATGAATGTTGCAGGATTATGACGGGAAGGTTAATATTTGAAGGCAATAAATTCTAAAATCCCTTTGAGTTTTCAGCCAATCCGTGTATAATCAACTGCAATAAAATTTACGGTAGAGGAAAAACATGGACTACAAAAACACATTAAACCTTCCCAAAACTGACTTCCCCATGAAGGCCGACCTGGCCAAGAACGAGCCGGAGCTCCTGAAAAAATGGGAAGATGCGGGGCTTTATGCAAAAATTATGGCCAGCGGAAAAGGGAGGCAGAAATATATCCTGCATGACGGGCCGCCCTATGCCAACGGCAATATCCACATCGGCCATGCCCTGAATAAGATATTGAAGGACATCATTGTAAAATCCAGATTCATGATGGGTTTTGCAACAGATTATGTGCCGGGCTGGGACTGCCACGGCCTGCCCATAGAATTGCAGGTGGAGAAAAACCAGGGGCAGGGGGCAAGGGGCAGGGGGCAGGAAAAACTTGAGACAAGAAAAAATTGCCGCGCTTATGCGGAAAAATATGTGAATATTCAGAGAGAGGAATTTAAACGGCTCGGCGTGTTTGGCGAATGGGACAATCCGTATCTCACAATGAATTATCAATATCAGGCAACTATCCTGCGGGAACTGGGAAAGTTTGTCGGAAAAGACCTTGTGTATAAAGGCAAGCGGCCTATCCACTGGTGCGCCTCATGCCAGACAGCCCTGGCAGAGGCTGAGGTGGAGTATAACGACAAGGAGTCGCCGTCAGTGTATGTGAAGTTTCAGGTAAAAGAGATTCCACAAACAATGAAGGTGAAAGGATGGTTTAAAGAATTTCCGCAACTTCGCCATCACTTCATAATCTGGACAACAACACCATGGACATTGCCGGCAAATCTGGCCATTGCTTTACACCCAGATATTATGTATTCAGCAATTAAAGTAAATTTGGGTAAGCACGAAGAGATATGGATTATGGCGAATGCCCTTTTAAAAACTTGCATGGAAAAATTTGGGTTTAAGCAACCTGAATTTCCTCTGATTAGTGGTGCATATGTTGGTAAAGGTTTAGAAGGGATAATCTGTCAACATCCTTTTATAGATAGGGAATCTAAAATTATTACTGGCGAACATGTCACCACCGACGCGGGCACAGGCTGCGTTCACACTGCGCCAGGCCACGGCCAGGAAGATTATGAGATGGCTCTGAAATATAATCTTGGTATTTACAATCCGGTTGACAATCAGGGAAAATTTACATCGCAGGTGCCTGAATTTGAGGGCCAGTATGTGTTTAAAGCAAATGCGGGCATTATTGAATTATTGAAACGAAAAGGCGCGCTGCTCTTTGAAGAAAAGATAAAACATTCCTATCCCCACTGCTGGCGGTGCAAAAATCCGATTATCTTCCGCGCAACCGAGCAGTGGTTCATCTCAATGGAAAAGGGTGAATTGAGAAAAAAGGCGATGAGCGCGATTGACAAGGTTGACTGGATACCGTCATGGGGAAGGGACAGGATTTACAACATGGTTGCCAACAGGCCTGACTGGTGCATCTCAAGGCAGAGGGCATGGGGCGTGCCGATTACGGCATTCGTCTGCAAGAAATGCGGCCACACGCTTTTGGAAGAGCATATCATCAACAAAATAGCGGATGAGTTTGAAAAATATGGCGCGGATATCTGGTTTGAAAAATCCGCAAGCGAACTTTTGCCCGCAGGCACAACATGCCAGAAATGCGGAAGCTATGAATTTGAAAAAGAGGAAAATATATTGGATGTCTGGTTTGACTCAGGCACAAGCTTTGCCGGCGTTCTGGAAAAGAGAGAGAATTTAAAAATGCCTGCAGACCTCTATCTTGAAGGAAGCGATCAGCACCGGGGCTGGTTTCATTCATCGCTCTTTGCATCCATCGGCACAAGGGGCATTGCGCCTTATAAGGCTGTGCTTACCCACGGTTTTGTGGTTGACGGCTCAGGCAGAAAAATGAGCAAGTCTCTCGGCAATGTGGTTGCGCCGCAGGAGGTTATAAGCAAGCACGGCGCAGAGGTTTTGCGGCTCTGGGTTGCAGGCGAGGATTACCACGAAGATATCCGCATATCCGAAGAAATACTAAAAAGGCTCTCAGAGGCTTACAGAAGAATCCGCAACACCTTTAGATATATACTCGGCAATCTCTATGACTTTAACCCTAAAAAAGATAGTGTGCCGTACAGCGAGTTGACTGAGTTGGACAGATTAACCCTCCACAGATTGGCCAAACTTACTGAAAAAGTATTGAAGGCTTACGAAACATTTGAATTTCATGTCATCTATCACTCTGTCCACAACTTCTGCAATGTGGATTTGAGCGCATTTTATTTGGATGTTTTGAAAGACCGCTTGTATATCTCGCGGCCTGATTCAAAGGCGCGGCGCGCAGGTCAGACAACGATTTATCATGTCGCGGATTATCTTGTGCGGCTCATTGCGCCGGTGTTGGTATTTACCTCTGACGAGGTGTGGCGGTTCATGCCAAAAGAAAAAGGGGCAAACGTTCATCTTGCATCGTTCCCGCAAGTGAAAAAAGAGTGGATAAATGATGAACTGGAAAAGAAGTGGGATAATATCTTAACATATAAAAGACACATTTCTATTGCCCTTGAAGAAGCAGGGAGACAAAAAAAGATAATCGGTCATCCTCTTGATGCAGAAGTAATCATCTATTCGCAGGATACAACCCTATTGGAAAAGGAAAAGAAAACTCTTGAAGAAATATTAGTCATCTCTAAGCTCACGGTGGTGAAAGATGAGTCAAAATTCCATTTAATGAAAGGTGATGCGTTAACATATGCAATAGATAATAAGCAAAATTATATTAATATCAAAGTCTTAAAGGCCTCTGGTACAAAGTGCGAGCGGTGCTGGCATTACAGCGAACGGGTGGGAGAAAGCGCGGAACACCCGACTGTGTGCGAACGGTGTTGGGAGGCGGTATAAAATCAAAGATCAAAAATCAAATATTAAAATTAAGAAAATGTTATTTTTGATTTTTAATTTGTCATTTTGATTTTTGTATTTTAATTTTTAATTTCCTATCGCCTGATTTATGATGCGAAAATATAAAATCCTCCCGTTGAGATTTAAATAACACTCTTAATTTCGGCCCCTCACCCAACCTCTCTCCCCACGGGAGGATTGTAAGGTAGGCTCTGCCACCACTTTCATCCGCATTTTTGGCGGGCGCAACCCACCCTTACTGGAGATTCATATTAAACCCGCCGGGAAGACCGCGTAAAAAGGAAAGGGAGTAAATTGGGGATTGTGTCCCCTAATTTTTCAAGGGCGATACTCTTCAAAAATGCAAGCCTCTGGGCGGTAAAGGGAAATATCCCTTTTCTTGTCGTCTTTGCATGTATTACCACAGCGATAGCCACCGTTACTTTTAAAAGGGGCTTGTGTAGGCTAAAAAAAATTTGTCCATACCTGTCACACTTCCTGCTTCCCCTTGTCTAATAAATAGAGCAAGAATAAAATGAAAGGGGAAATATTATGAACGAATCCAAAATAAAGCAAGAAGTTTGGCAAATTGTGCAAGCCCTGAACCGGGCATGGGCAGTAGAAGGCAGGGCGGATGAGCTTAAAAACTATTTCCATAAAGACATGGTGGCAATTACTTGCACCGACCGCGAGCGCATTGAAGGGGGAGATGCCTGCGCTGCCGCATGGAAGGCGTTTGCGGACGCAGCGAAGATACATTATTGGAAAGAGATTTCCCCCAAGGTTCAGATTTACGGCAGCGGCAAGTTCGCTGTGGCAACCTATTATTGGGAGATGTCATATCAGATGAACGGACAGACCGTCAAGGCGGATGGCCGGGATATGTTCGCGCTGGTGAACGAAAATGGAAAATGGATGATAGTCGCAGACCAGTTTTCTCCCTATCCGCAGCATTAGAAAAAATATAAAACATCCATGAGCCTTCGGCCACAAAGGGGGACTAAAAGGTTGTTTCATTTTGTCATTCCCGAAGTTTTAATCGGGAATATGTTTTTGAAGCATAGACAACAAACAATGCATATCCCCGATAGAAGCACTCGGGGATGACAGCAAAAGGTATTTTCAGGTGAAACCCTCACGAGCCTTGGCTCACACAAAGGGGGATGAAAATGGTAGCCGCACCCTTTATGGGTGCGTGTATATTCGCAGGCGTAAAGCCTGCGGCTACCTCCCGTTAATGATGTATTACCCTCGTTCCCAAGCTGGGGCTTGGGAACGAGAATAAAAACTTTCCCCCTCTTTATTTAAAGAGGGGGGCAGGGGGAGTTGGGGTATTTTCGTGGCAAGAAAACATGATAAATCCTTTTGCAAAAGGGTATGACACGGACACAACCGATGCAGCCCTCGTTGAGTCAGCTCAAAATGGGGACCGGGGCGCGCTGGAGAAACTCATTGTGCGGCATCAGGCATGGATTTACAATATCGCCATGCGCATGGTCTTGAATCCGCAGATTGCCGAAGATGTTACGCAGGAGGTTCTGATAAAGGTCATTACGAAACTTTCCACCTTTCAGGGCAGAAGCAGCTTCCGCACATGGCTCTACCGCATTGTTGCAAATCATGTAATCAACATGAAAAAGCAGTGTCTTGAGCAGGTTATCACGGGATTCAAATATTACGGAGATGAGTTGGACAAGGCGCCGGATATGGATTTGCCTGACCAAAACTCCCTGCCCGTTGATGCGCAGCTTATCGTGGAGGAGGCAAAGATTGGCTGTATGCTTGGGATGCTTCTCTGTCTTGACAGGGAGCAGCGGCTCGTTTATATCCTCGGTGAGATATTCGAGATAAGCGATGCGGTGGGAAGCGAAATCATGGAAATCAGCAAGGCCAACTTCCGGCAGAGGCTTTCGCGGGCGCGCAAGGATATGCGCAATTTTATGAACGAAAAATGCGGATTGCTCAACAAAAACAATCCGTGCCGCTGCGCAAAGAAAACAGCAGCATGGATTAAGGCCGGATATGTTGACCCGTACAATCTTCTGTTTAACGCGAACTATATGAAAAGGGTGAAAGAGGTGTCAAAAAATAAAAACAGAGAAATGTGCGATACGCTTGATGAGCAATATGCCGCGCTATTCAAAGAGCATCCCTTTAAAAACCCGCCCGATTTTGTGAAGTCATTGCAGGAGATGCTGCATAGTCAACGGTTGAGACAGATTTTAAATTTCGATGCTTAATTGGGACTAATAGAGGGACAACCTTTATATTATATCTGATATTGGAAAAATGGGAAGCATTCCCCCTATTTTCCTATGGAAGCCTTTTTGCTATTTCAACCAGTTTTTTCAACTCCCCATCCATAAAAAGCTGTTTTGCCATGCTTTTGACCGGCTTCCTATCAATAAAATCCTGGTCAGAGCCGGCAAGGAGTTTTAATATTATCAGATATTCGGGCCTTACCATCTTGAGTTGTATAGTGCTAAAGGTAATGACTGAAAGACCTGTAGATATCGCCTCTTTTCTATTTCGCTTGACGCAATGCTAAGTTCCACCCATGTGCTGCCCAAAAGGCACTTCCATAAAGTCTTTGATGCGCTCTTTTCGTCTTCCTACATGGCGCTTGGCAAGGTTATATTGTTTGGAAAATTTGAGCTACTCTGTAAAATTTTTTATTTTTTCATTTTTTATGGAAACGAGAATGTCAATATCTCTTGTGGCTCTCGGTTGTGAAAGGACGGATAAGGCGGAGGGCTCCGGTAAGGGCAAAATCTTGAATATAGTTAAGCCGCTTTGCTTCTTTGAGAGTCTTTACTATGTCTCTGAATTCTTTTTCCATGCTTTTTGACATCCCTGCTGAGATTTTGGACAAATTCAGACAACTCTATGGCATACCGGAGCCGCATGTCTCGTAACATTCTTAAATATGTTTTTTCTCTCTCTATTGCAGAATTGAGCGAATATTTATGTTTGAAAGTCGTATCACCCTTTTCCTTTGTCTCAAGAAGAAAAACCGGCAGTTGTTATTTTTTACGGTTGGGTTAAAACCTTGACACCTTACGAACCGGCATGGTATGAATCTTACATCCATAAAATCGGTGAAAGCCGTTATCAATAACCATTCTGTTCATTTCAGATGCAAAGATATAAAATCCTCCTCATAGTTGCGGCAACCGTCGCTCTCTTAGACCAACTCACCAAGGTAATAATCATCCATTATTTGCCGCTCCATCACTCCATTCATATTGTCAGCGGTTTCTTTGACATCACCCACATACGAAACCGGGGAACCGCATTCGGCATGTTCAGGGACGGAAGCGTTTTTCTCTTCCTCTTTCTCATCGCAGTATCCATTGCCGCGCTGGCGGTCATATTCCTGATTTATCGGAAGGTGGAAAATAATCAGTGGTATCGCCTTGCGTTATCGCTTATCGTCGGAGGAGCAGTGGGGAATCTGATAGACAGGATTCGTCTCGGAGAGGTGATAGATTTTCTGGATGTCTATATCGGCCAATACCACTGGCCTGCGTTCAATGTTGCTGACTCAGCCATTACGATAGGGGTTTTTCTTGCGGTTTTGTCTTTTAAGGAAGGTAAAGGCAGTTAATAACCCCGTCAACAGGCTGGGCTTACGGCGAGCTATGGCAGTTAGCCTACAATTGCTTTTGTTTTGTGACAGTATTTCAGAAGCCAAGTTTTTTAAGTTCAGCTTCTACAAACTCTTTTAACATCTGCCGATCTTCTGGTGAGGGCTTGGTAAATTGGATTCCTGCCCCGCCAAAAAGACTCTTTTCACCGCTCATCTGGGTGCACCATTTGACAATCCCTTTTATATTTAAAAGTTTGTCGGAACCGGGCAATGTGAATCTTATGTGCAGAACCGTTCCTGGGAAGATGGTCTTTTTAGTATGCAGAAACATGCCTGATGCACTTATGTTGAGAAGGTAGCCAGTAGATGTAACATCACCAATGCTGAAATCCACAGGAAAAGATACAGGAATCCTTGGATCAATTGGCTTTGCAGCTTTATCTGGGAAAAGGGCCTTATTAACCCTGAATACAATCTCTTCAGGGGTGAATGCCTTTGTCATGAGGCCTTCTGCACCAAGTTTTTTTAACCTCTCCATTACACTTGTAGTTTCATAAACGCCTGTTATAGCCAGTATGTGAAATTTGCCTCTGAAACCATTATTATTTATCCATTCTAAGACTCCAAAGCCGTCTATATTAGGCATCTGCAGGTCCAGCAGTATCATATCTATACCCCGAGGGTTTATTTGAATCTCTTTTATAAGCTCAGCTCCACCTTGAACGATTCTGACTTTATGGCCTGCCTCCGTCAAAATATCGCTCAATTTTACTCTGAAGAATTCACTATCATCTGCTACAATTATATTTTTGGAATCTTTTGTTATCATAGATATACGACTCCGATTAGAAGGTTTGATATATAAGGAGAAAAACTTTTTGAACCGTGGACGGTCATAGCGGCAATAACCCTTTAACGGAATAAGTATATATCTTAAAAGAGAAAAAGGTCAATAGATAATTGGAGAGCCATGCCATTTTTAAGGGGGTCTCCTCGGCAAGGAGTTTATTGTTCCAATACGGGATATGAGGTGCAAAATTTTGATTAATCCCACATTGCATATAAACCATCTTGCTCCTCTATAAATATTCAAGGGCTGCGACTGCAGTTTTTATAGCAGCCTCTTCTCCTTTTTTAAGAAAGTCTTTTGTAATCTTTCCTATGCCTCCCCTGTTGACTACACCTGTAATGCAGCCGCCCTTCAGTCCCATA
>JACPZB010000075.1 GCA_016195725.1 Deltaproteobacteria bacterium
ATATGGCGGCGCAGGCCGGCGTAAGATACTCTCTTATAAATCCATATTCGTATATAGACAGCAACATAAACGGTTTTCTCCATATACTGGAAGGGTGCAGGCATAATCAGGTTAAACACCTTGTCTTTGCCTCATCAAGCTCTGTTTATGGCGCAAATACAAAGATGCCATTTTCAGTGCATCACAATGTAGACCATCCGATTTCTCTCTATGCGGCGACAAAAAAGGCAAATGAACTTATGGCTCATACTTACTCAAGCCTGTTCAAAATACCCTGCACAGGGTTGAGATTTTTTACGGTGTACGGGCCGTGGGGGCGCCCTGACATGTCGCTGTTCATTTTTACAAAGTCCATAATAGAGGGAAAGCCGATAAAGGTTTTCAATTACGGAAATATGAAAAGGGATTTCACCTTTATAGATGATATTGCAGAGGGTGTTGCGAGGGTAATAGATAAAACTCCTGAATCAAATCCAAAGTGGGATGGCGGCAGCCCTGATTCGGCCACAAGTTTTGCCCCCTATAGGCTTTATAATATAGGCAATAATAACCCGGTTGCCCTTTTGAAGTTTATTGAAGTATTGGAAGATTGCCTCGGCAAGAAGGCAGAAAAAAAACTGCTGCCAATAGAAGCCGGTGATGTTCCTGCCACTTATGCTGATGTGAGTGATTTAATAAGGGATGTTGGTTTTAAGCCGGCTACATCCATTGAAGTGGGAATAAAAAGGTTTGTTGAGTGGTATAAGGCATATTATGGTTAGAACAAGATGTTGAACATTTTTTGCAATCCCTGCAAACCCATTGTTTGTGAGGCTAAACAATGAGCCCTGTCCCTGTTTTCATGTATCATCATGTAAGCCCGCACCGAGGTGATATGGTTACCGTAACTCCCGATGTCTTTGAGGCGCAGATGCGGTTTTTGAAAGAGGCAGGGTATAGAACATTAAGCGCTGAAGAAATTGTTTCCCATGCCGGCGGAAAGAGCGCAGTAAGCGGAAAGGCTGTTGCCATTACCTTTGATGACGGTTATCTTGATAATTATATGTATGCCTTCCCAATTTTAAAGAAATACAATATCAAGACAACGATTTTTATAGTGATTGATTGGGTGGAAAAGAGTTCGGAGTTCGTCATTGCGAAGGGCTTTAGTCCCGAAGCAATCTCAGTGGACAAGATTGCTTCGCCGGAGCCTGCCCTGAGCGAAAAGGCAAGATTGCTTCGCTACGCTCGCAATGACGAAAGCGAAGGGGCTCGCAATGACAAAACACTGCCCAATCACAATGAATGCAAGAGGCTTATAAACGAAGGTAAAACATCAGAAGTTATTATGAACTGGGATATGATAAAAGAGATGCAGCAAAGCGGCCTTGTGGATTTTTATTCCCATACCATGAGCCACAGGAAGTGCGCTGAATTGTCGGGTGGCGAACTTATAAAAGAACTTAAAAATTCAAAAAGAATTATAGAGGAAAACTTGAATAGACCATGTCCGTATCTCTGCTGGCCAAAAGGGTCGCATAAAGAAGATTCCATTGAAGCGGCGAAAGAGGCCGGATACAAGGCCCTGTTTACAACAAAGAGGGGCGTGGTCAAAAAAGGCTCTGATATATTTTCTATAGAGCGGATTGTTGTGAAAGATAATGTTGGCTGGTTTAAAAACAGAGTGTGGATTTATACCAACCCTATCCTGTCAAAACTGTATCTCTCTATTCGGAGCAATGGATGAGGCTGAATCCGATTGACGGCATTCTTTATTTGTCTATGAAGATGGCCAAGGCATTTGACAGGCGCGACACTGATTTAAAATACTTTGGCCCGGATAAAGTTAAGAGCATTCTCGTTGTATCATCAACGGCTATAGGCGACACACTCCTTTCTACACCTGCAATAAAGGCTGTTAGAGAGCGCTATCCGGATGCAAAGATTATTGCCCATTTGAACAGGTCAAATATGGAACTCTTTGAAAACAATCCGCACATAGACGGCATCATCCCTTACTATGGCGGCTACAAAAGGTTTTTCAAAACCATAAGAGATTTTCGCAAACATAAATTTGACCTTGCGCTGATATTTCACGGTAATGAGCCTCAGGCAACGCCAATGGCATATCTTTCCGGCGCAAATTTTATTGTAAAACTACCGAATACGAGCGAATATAATTTTCTTTTGTCCAATCAAGGGGCGATTATTGAAAATAACGGGCCGGTTCACGGCATAGAACAACGGCTAAAGATCGCCGCTCTTGTCGGTTGCGATAGCAAAGATAAAAGGATGGTTTTGCCTATAGAGAATAAAGATGAGGAGGCGGTATCGGATTTTTTGAAAAATCAAGGTGTCGGAGATGACAATATTTTAATAGGCTTTCAGGTTGGCGCATCTACAGTTAGCAGGGTGTGGTTTGCTGACAGGTTTATAGAGTTAGGAAGGAAGCTTGTTTCAGCATATCCTGATTTAAAGATTATTATTACCGGCTCTCCTGGTGAAAAAGATTACTGTGATGAAATTGCAAGAGGCATTGGAGGCGGAATAATTGTTACCGCAGGAAAACTTTCTTTAAAACAGGCGCCTGCTCTTATGAAACAATTAAAGGTTTTGGTGACAGGCGATACCGGTGTCATGCACATTGCCGTTGCGGCGGGAACATCGGTGGTTGCGTTGTATGCGGTTGCGGACTATAGAATAACAGGGCCGTATTATGACACAGAGAAACACCAGGTTATCCAGAAATGGAAGACCTGCGATCCATGTATAAGTAAAAAGTGCGAATATCAGAAGTGTATGGAGAATATAAGCGTGGATGAGGTATTTAATGCAGTTACGGATATTATGGGGAGGAAGGGGGCGAAGGTATGAAGCTTGGTATTGTTTGGGATAATAAGGTCAACAGGTGGGTGCTCCAGCGGTTTGAGCCATTGAAGAATAATATTGATATTACGGTCTTTGTAGGGGAAAGGAATAACTATGATGTAAAATCTGTAGATTTGAATAAGGTGCAATTAACTCATGCTGAAGAGGTCTCCCTTGCCATAAGAAATCCTTCAACGGTGTATAAGCGAATTCTAAGAGCCCCTTACAAAAGAATGGATTTCTATTATTTTTCTCTCCAAAAGTATCTGAAAGGAACTGATGTGGTCTATTCCTGCGATATCACCCGTTCTGCTTATACTCTGGCAAGCCTAAAAGATAAGCTCGGTTTTAAACTATTTCTTTCATGGTGGGAGAATATACCCTATAGGGCAATTTTTGATGAAAAGACCGGCTATCATAAAAGGCATATTATGGAAAAAGTGGATATATTTTTACCTTTTACAGAAACAGCAAAAAAGGTGCTCCTGTTAGAAGGGGTGCCGGAAGAGAAGATGAGGGTGATATACCCTGGCGTTGATTTAAAGAGATTTAAACCAGGCCCTAAACCGGAAGATTTACTTGCTGAAAATAACATCCCAATAAATTCATTTGTCATTTTATATGTTGGCAAGCTTGTTTCGTGGAAAGGGGTGTATAATCTTGTTTATACTGCCAGGATTTTAAAAGAGAGAGGCATTAAGGATTTTGTTGTAGCTGTGGCAGGGAGAGGGGCTCAAAGAGAGAATATGGAAAGGTTAATAAAAGAAACTAAAGTAGAGGGGAACTTTAGATTTTTAAATTTTGCCTCTTATGACGAGATGCCTGATATTTACAGAATGGCCGATGTCTTTGTGCTTCCTAGCTATCCCACAATGACATGGCAGGAGCAGTTTGGCATGGTGCTTATAGAGGCTATGGCCTGCGGAAAACCTGTTATCTCTACAAATTCCGGCTCTATTCCTGAAGTAGTTGGGGACGCCGGTATTTTGATATCCTCTGGCAACTTCTTTCAATTAGCAGAAATTGTAGTTAACCTTATGAGCAATAGAGGATTTGCATTAGAGATGGGAAATAGGGGCAGACAAAGGGTGGAAACATATTTTGATGCGCAAAGGAATGCGTTAAAATTTTATGATATTTGTAAAGCAATCTAACAACTATATAGTCTTGCATAAACATCGCTACATGTCATTGCGAGCGAAGCGAAGCAATCTCCGATGAACGCAATTAGATTGCTTCGTCGCTCCGCTCCTCGCAATGACGCTTTAATTATGCAAGGCTATATAACAGCTATGAGCTAATCCATGCACATTGTCCACTATTATCCAAAAAAGCTTCCTGTTAAGGAATACGGCGGCATTGAAAGGGCTATAGTATGGTTAATTAAAGGCCTTAAAGAACTTGGCCATAGTGTAACCTTTATTGGCCCCGAAGGTTCATCTATTCCCAATTGCAACAATATCTGTGCCCCTTTTAATGGCATAGATGTCCCTTCTCCTGCGATATTAAAAAACCTCTTGCCTGCAGATGCAGAGATACTCCACTTTCACAGCGATGATAGATTTGATAATGACTATGGCATTCCTGTAGTTGTAACTGTATATGGGTGTAAAAATGATATGCATGGGTTGGGCGGAAATTATTTTTTCCTGTCCGATAGACAGAGGCGATACTGGGGTTATGCTGAAAATCCATTTGTTCATATAGGGCTTGACCCTGCTGAATATATCTACAGAGAGGCAAAAGACGGCTATTTTCTGTTTCTTTCAAGGGTTGACTGGGATGTGAAAGGGGTTGATTGGGCAGTTGAGGTGGCCGAGAAGGTTGGTGTGCGTCTTTTGATAGCCGGTAATGTGCATAGGAAAAAATTTGTGAACTCCTACTGGAGGGGCTATTTAAAAAGAAGGCTTTCTGACCAGATACTTTACGTCGGTCCTGTGGGTGGAGAGTTAAAGGCAATGCTTCTTGCAAAGGCGCGGGCCCTCATATTCCCCACGCAATGGTGCGAGCCGTTCGGCATTGTTACTATAGAGGC
>JACPZB010000009.1 GCA_016195725.1 Deltaproteobacteria bacterium
AGATATACCGCTCCAAGAATATAACAATAGGCCTCCTGGACTTCAGCAGAAAGATGGGGCTGGCTCCAAAGGATGTCCATATAAACGAACTATTGGTTCAAACCATAAAACTCATGCAACTCCAGCAAAAATACAGCGCGTTTATTGTGAGGATAAACACCGCAGACGACTTGCCCAATATCTCTGCTGATGAAGGGCAATTAAGGCAGGTCTTTCTGGCTATTACAAAAAATGCCTTTGACGCAATGAGGCCTGGAGGTCTGCTTAGCATATCAACGGCAAGCGCTATGGATGGAGAAAACCCTGTTGTTAAGGTAATATTTGAGGATACCGGCTGCGGTATTCCCAAGGAGAATTTAAGCAGGATATTTGAGGCGTTTTGGACAACAAAGGGAAATGATGGCACAGGGCTTGGCCTTTCAGTTTGTTACGGAATAGTAAGCCAGCACGGCGGGAAGATAGAGGTTGAATCAGAGGAGGGGGTGGGCAGCGTATTTACCGTGATGCTTCCGGTCGGGGGGGGGGGGGGCGGGGGTTAGGGGAGATTTTTATAAAAATATCCAAAGGAAATAAATATGCCGCCAAAACTAAAACATAAAAAAATACGCATCCTGATTGCCGACGATGAGAAGAATTTTTCCTCAATTGTCAAAGAGGAGCTTGCGCAAGACGGCCTTTATGTGGAAACCGCCTCCAACGGCAAAGAGGCGCTTCTGTGTTTACAGCAGGGCGAGTTTGATGTGATTCTGCTGGATATAAATATGCCCCATCTGAACGGCATAGAGGTGTTAAACAATTATCAGCGGGACGATCTGCCGCCCGAATTTATCATTGTTACAGGCAATGCATCCGTGCCTACAGCCATTGAGGCAATGAAACTCGGCGCGTATGATTACATAACCAAGCCGTGCAAGATAGAAAAGCTCAAGGTTCTTATTCAGAAGGCATGGGATAAAAGGATGATACGCCGCGACAACCTTATCTTCCGCAGCAGGTTGATAGATGATACAGAGATAGCAACGAAGAACCCTGTTATGCTGGAAATACTTGACACGGCTAAAATGATTGCAAAGGCAAACCTTTCTGTGCTTATTTCGGGCGAGAGCGGCACAGGCAAGGAGCTTATGGCCAGATTCATCCATGAATCATCCCGGAGGGCCGGCGGTTCTTTTATAGCGTTCAATGCAGGCGCAATACCAGATTCTATACTGGAAAGTGAACTTTTTGGGTATGAAAAGGGCGCATTTACAGGAGCGGATAGGAATAAGCCCGGGTATTTTGAGCTTGCCGACAGGGGGACTCTTTTCCTTGATGAGATTGGCGATATAAGCCCCTCAATGCAGGCAAAGCTTTTGCGCTCCATAGAAACCAATAAATTTTTCAAGGTTGGCGGAACAAAAGAGATTGAAGTAGATATAAGGATAATAGCCGCGACAAACAAAGATTTAAAGAAAGAGGTTGAGGCAAACAGATTCAGGCATGACCTGTTTTACAGGCTTGGCGCAATGAATATCCATCTGCCGCCGCTTAAGGAGCGAAGAGGGGACATACCGCTTCTTGTAGAAAAGTTTCTTGTTGCAGAGCGGGAGAGGAAAAAGGTTGACGGCGATGTGCTGAAAAGGCTTATTGCGTATTCGTGGCCCGGAAATATAAGGGAGCTCAAAAATATAATCCAGCGGGCGATAATACTTTGCAAAAACGAGATAATTACCATAAAAGACCTTCCGCTTGAATTTCAAAACCCGGTAGAAATCGCGTGGACAGGAGTAGGGGCAGGTTTGAAACCTGCCCCTGTGTCCACAATACAAGAAGTTGAGAAAGAACACATAAAAGGCATTATGAAGCAGGTTGACGGCCACAGGGGAAAGGCATCTCAGATACTGGGCATAAATCCAAAGACGCTTTACAGAAAGATAAAGGAGTATGGGTTGGAGTGAAGACAGTGAACAGTTATCAGTAAACAGTAAACAGTGAAAAACAATAACTGATAACTGGTAACTGATAACTGGTAACTGAACAAAGGAGAAACATGAAAAAAATCTTTTTTATCCTGATACCTGCAATGCTATTGGCGTTTTTTCCGTTTATAGCCCACTTAGCCACAGAAGGCGTGGCGCCGCCTTTTGCGGACACAGATGACTATTTTGCCTCTATCGCAATATTTGTTGCCGCTGTTTATGCCGGATACAAGATATATGTTTCCAGAGAGAGGCTGAAACAGAATGCAAAGGAGCTTGAACGGGCCAAAAACTTTAACAACATGGTGCTTTCCGGCATTGCAGACGGCATATATGCAACTGACCTTGAAAAGAATGTAACATTGTGGAGCAAGGGCGCTGAAAGGATTACAGGCCACAAGGCAGAGGGAGTTATAGGCAAGCCGTGCAAAGATTTTTTATCGCATACGGACGAGAACGGAACGGCTTTGTGCGGCACCCATCGCTGCCCCTTGACAGTCATGGAGACAAAAAAGATTCTGCCCCAGCAGGTTGTTACAGCCTATAAATCCGATGGGCAGAGGATATTAGTTGCCGTAACCGCTGCGCCGCTTACAGAGAACAGCAATATTGTCGGCGTAGTTGAGGCATTCAGAGACGCCACAAAAGAAAGGGAACTGCATAGGATAAAGGAATCGCTTATCAATATGCTCATCCATGACTTTAAAAATCCTTTGTCCCTTATCGGCGTTGTGCTTGAAACCATGAGCAGTGATAAGAAAGATATAAATGAAAGATTTTTAAAGATGGCGTATCAGGCGGTCGGCGAGCTTGACAATATGGTTATCAATCTTATGGAAATAGCAAAGATGGAAAATGTATTTGAACTCAATAAAGAGACATTTTCAGCAGAGGATGCTTTAAAGGAGGCTGTTAAAAAGGCGGAGGTTACGGCAATTGTCAGCAAACACAGGCTTCTGCTCCTCCCCCTTTCTCCCCCTCATGGAGGGGGACAGGGGGAGGAGCCGGACATGCCGCAGGTATCAGCCGACAGGTATATGCTTATGCGGGTAATGGGAAATCTTCTCGGCAACGCCATAAAATTTACGCCGCCTGAGGGAGAGATAATCGTTTCAGCAGCCAACTCCCTCCCCCTTGACCGGGGAGGGAAGGGCGGGGGTGAAATTAAGATAATGGTTTCAGACACCGGACCTGGCATACCCAAGCAATTTCATAAACTCATATTTGATAAATATTGGCAGGCTGATGCAGGGAAGAGAAGTGAAAGAAGGGGAGTCGGCCTTGGCCTTGCCTTTTGCAAGATGGTTGTTGAGGCCCACGGCGGCAGGATATGGGTGGAGAGCGAACAGGGCGAGGGAAGCAGGTTTATATTTACAATACCGGTAACAGAGAAACACTAACAATCTAAAATCTAATCTTTTAGGGCGTTTTGCCGCAACTGTTTGGGCAAAATGCCCTGTATACCTCTATAAAACAACCTCCCAATAAACACTTTCCTTAATAAATCAAAGAGTTGGCGTATTGGCACAATTGTTGCTTATAGCTAATGTTTATGAAACATTCATGAGCCTTTGACTTACAAAGGGAGATAAAAATCCCCCGACCCATCCTTCGGATGGGTTCCCCGCCCCCTTTTCCAAAGGGGGAGATAAATGAGTTCCCCTCTTTAGCAAAGAGGGGTTAGGGGAGATTTGAATATGGATTTTCGGGATAAATGTTTTTAGAAGGGGGGGCGCCGCTTATGAAAATTATGGTTGTTGATGATGATTCGTATATGGCTGATGTGATTGCCGCATTCTTAAAAAAGAATTCCTGCGAAGTGATAATATATTCCGGTATGAGCGATGGTCTGCGCCACATGATGGAGGAAAAGGTTGACGCTGTTATCCTTGACTTTCACATGCCCGGGATGAACGCGATAGAGGCCGTTCCGATTGTAAGGGAGATAAATCCTAATGCTGTTGTCGGGGTTATTTCAAGCGATACATCCGCTGGTGTAAAGATCGCCGCATTGAAGGCAGGGGCGGATTTTTTCATGCAAAAATGGAATGAGATTCCAAATATTATGAAAGAGATAAATAAAGTTAGAAGTAAACAGTTAGCAGTAAACAGTTAAACAGTATGGGCAGGGCTTGCCCCTATTTGTCATTGCGAGTGTAACGAAGCAATCCCAGCCTTGAGATTGCTTCGGGCTATCGCCCTCGCAATGACAATTTTATAACTGAACAAAGGAGGTAAATTATGGCAAAGGTTCTTCAAATGGTGGGGTTTAATGTCGGCAGGGAGTTTTTTGGAGTGAACATAGGCGCTGTCAAGGAGATAATCAGGGTTCCTGACATAACCCCTGTGCCTGACACGCCGGAGTTTGTTGAAGGTGTTGTAAATTTAAGGGGGAGGATCGTCCCTGTAATAGATATGAGAAGGCGCGTAGGCATTCAGTCTGCTGAGCGGAACAGGGGTAACAGGATTCTGGTTCTGGAGCTTGCTGGCAAGATGGTGGGACTTATAGTGGACTCTGCCTCTGATATCATAAAGATTTCCGAAGACGCAATAGAGCCGCCGCCTGATATTGTGTCTTCCATTGGCGCGGAATATGTGACAGGCGTAGGCAAACTCGAGGGCAGGCTCATAGTGCTTCTTGACCTTACGCGGTTATTAAGCGCTGAGGAGATGAGAAAGGTGGAGGTTGTCGGCAGGCAGATTGCCCCAGGAGAGGGAAGGGGTTTGCAGGAAGGCAAAGCCAAAGGCGCGTTGGAGCATACTGCGGGGCAGCAGGTATAATCGTAGGGGCGACCTACGAAGGTCGCCCAAAGCAGGGCGATTCACCGAATCGCCCCTACAAAAAAAGGAGGATACGATGTTAAAAAATATGAAAATCGGTATAAGACTTGGTTTAGGTTTTGGTTTGATATTATTACTACTGGTTGTTGTAGGTATCTCCGGATATTGGGGTATCAATTCTGTTTCCGGAACGATAAAAACAGCGCTTCAAACTGACGGAAATATTGCTGAACACTCGGCCAGGGCAAGGGCCAATGTCCTTGGCCTCAGACGATTTGAAAAAGACCTTTATCTCAATATCGGCTCGCCGGAAAAAGAAACGGAATATCAGAAAAAGTGGAATGAGCAATACGAACATTTGACAGCCAGAATCAGCGGCCTTGAAAAGGTAGCTGTCTTGCAGCAGGATAAAGATTTAATCAAAACAATGAAGGATGAACTGGCCAACTATAAGGTTGGCTTTGACAAGGTCTTGAATTTGATTCAGGCAGGCAAGATAAAGACCCCGCAGGAGGCGAACACAGCTATCACAGAGTATAAGGATGTGATTCATAAGATGGAGAGTGCGGCAAAGGATTATGCTGATGAAGGCAACAAAAGATTGGATGCAGCAGAAGTTACTGTAGATTCTGTTGCCAAAAAAACTACAAGTGTCATGATGATATTTATGGCGATAGCCGTCATCCTTACTATAACAATCAGCATTCCGCTTGCCTTAAGCATAACCCGTCCTATAAACAATATCGCTGCCCTTGCCAAAAGAACGGCAAGAGATGGAGACATCTCTTACGAAATAGATATTAAAAGACGGGATGAAATAGGGGACCTTGCCGATTCTTTCAGGGATATGTTTTCCTACCTCAAATCCATGGCCCATACAGCCGAGGCAATAGCAGAAGGGGATTTAAAAGGAGACGTTACGCCCAAATCCGAAAAAGACACACTTGGCAACGCCTTCAAGAAAATGATAACCGGGCTTCGGGATATAGTCGGCCAGCTAAGAGGCGGCTCAGACCAAGTAGCCTCAGCGTCAAGCGAAATAGCCGCAACAGCCGAGCAATCAAGCAGAAACAGCGAAGGGGCCGCCACAGCAGTAGAAGAAATAACCTCAACAATCCACGAAATGAGCGCAAAC